>DASYKL010000610.1:0-4470 GCA_035995405.1 Chloroflexota bacterium | reverse complement strand
GGGAACCTGGCGCAGACGCTCGGCCGCCAGCTCCACTGCTTCGAAAATCTTGACATAGCCCGTACAGCGACACAGATTGCCGGACAGCGCTTCGACAATCTGGTCGCGGGTCGGCGAGAGCGTCTGATCCAACAACGCGCGGGCAGTCACCAGCATGCCTGGCGTGCAATAGCCGCACTGGGCGGCGCCGAGCTCGGCGAACGTTTCCTGGAGCGGATGCAGCACGGCGCCATCGGCCAGACCCTCGACCGTCACGATCGCGACCGGCGCCTGCAGCTCGATGGGTAGCGCCAGACACGACAGGATCGGCTCCCCGTCGACCAGCACAGCGCACGCGCCGCACTCGCCGAGCTCACAACCGTGCTTGGTGCCGGTCAGATCGAGGTCTTCACGCAATACTTCGAGCAGCGTCTTGTGGACGGCGACGAAGAGGTCGTGGTCCTCGCCGTTGATGTTCAGGACGAGCGGCAGGCGCTGCGGCGCGGGCGTGGCCATGTATTCCCTGGACAACCACGTATTGTAGGCCGCACACCGGCCGGGCGGACAGGAACGTCAGACGGCGATCAGCGGCGGCGATGCGCCGTGTGGCACCTCCAAGCGAAACAGCCGCGCACCGTTGTCCCACAGGATCTTGCGCTTCTGTTCGTCCGTCAGTCCGGCGTGAGCCAGGAACATCGCCGAACCGTTCGGGAACGGTGAGTCGTGGTGCGGGTAGTCCGTCGACATCAGCAGCCGCTCACCCAGGCCGAACTCGATCGCATACCGAGCGATGTCCTCGCTGCAGTCGACGACGGCGTAGCACTGGCGGGCGAAGTACTCGCTCGGGCGCAGCGACAGCTGGTAGTCCACGTCGGGCTGGAACAGCTCCCATTGCTCGTCCATCCACCACAGCAGCCACGGCAGCCAGCTCACCCCAGCTTCCATGACGACAGCTTGCAGTCTGGGGAACTCTTCCAGGACACCGCCCAGGATCAGCTCAGTGACCGATGTGCCGGCGTAGAACTGGCGCGCGATCGTCCGCTGGATAACCCCCGTCCGGCGATGGCCACGGTAGCGCGCGCGGACGTCGTCACGCAGCCGGCCGCCGCTTGGATGAAAGCCGATCGGCACATCGAGTTTCTGCAGCTCGGCCCACAGGGGGTAGAAGAACTCGTCGGAGAGGAGGTTGCCGTTGACGGCCGGACTCGGCATCGCCGCGCCCACTGCGCCCAGCTCTTCGACGCAGCGCCGCGCTTCGGCAGCCGCCAGCTGCGCATCATGGCGGGGCACCCAGGCCCAGAACTTGAAGCGGCTGGGCTCCTCGCGCGTGAACGCAGCGGCCCAGTCGTTGTAGACGCGACAGAGCGCCGCCATGTGCTGTGGATCGACATCGTCCATGGCACTGAGCCCGAGCATCAACGTCGGCATCAGAATGGCCACGTCGACGCCTTCGATGTCCATGCCTTCGAGATACACCTCTGGCCGGCAATCAGTCCGCGCTTTCAGCAGCAGCGGTTCTTCGCGTAGCCTTCGCGCACTCTGCTTCTGGACCAGCTGCGCTGATTCGTTGACGGAG
This sequence comes from Chloroflexota bacterium, assembly GCA_035995405.1. GTDB lineage: Bacteria > Chloroflexota > UBA6077 > UBA6077 > CF-72 > CF-72. The sequence goes on along the minus strand of DASYKL010000610.1, from coordinate 2,915 downwards.
TTGTCGCCGACGTGGCCGCCTATGTCGAAGCGCTTGCCACCGTCTTTCGAACGCCCCTCCGGTGGGCCGGCGACGCGCGTCAGAGAGCGATAGGGCTCGGCGAGGTTTTTGTCGAAGAGGTCGAGCGGCTCCTCCAGGTGCAGCTCGGTATCGATGATGTTGAAGCCGTGCTTTGCCATCTGTGATTCCCCCCGTGTTGGTAAAGAGCGGTTACTGAATGGTCCGCCCGGGATCGTCGATGCCGGCGAAGACTCCCAACTGCGCCAGCGCCGCGTCGACGAACTGCGTATCTATCCAGTCGCGGATCTCGAGTTTCGGTAATTCGCGGAAATCGACCGTCGCGTACAGGTAGTCGGCTGTTTTCTGAAACGTGGTCAGGTTGAGCTGGCCGTTGACTGCCCACGCGGATGGGAATTGATCCCACAGGTCGGCGAGATCGGTTGGTTGCATGTCTGGCCGGAGTGCGCCCATGTCGCGGACCCACTCGGCCTTGTGCTCGGCGTAATAACGCGCGGTCTGCAGCATGGCGCGTGAATATCGTCGGAGCGCTTCGGGCTTATCTCTGGTAACGCCGATCGTCGCTGCCGATACGTTGCTCATGAGCGGCGCCGTGGCCCAGAAGTCGTCAGGCCGGACCAGGACCTTCACCCCCGGTGCGTGCTGAATGGTCACCCACGTCCCAACGGTTGTGGTGGTGGCGGAGATCTGGTTGGCTACCAGCGCCTGCACGCGGACGTTGGGAATGCCGAGGGCGATGAAGTTGACTTCGGATGCATCGATGCCTTTGCTCGCCAGCACGGTGGTCGCGAGCGCGTGGTCTTCGCTGCCGACGCGGCTGATGGCGTATGACTGACCCCTTAATTCGCCGACGGTACCAATGTTGTCGCGCGACACGATCATCCAGAAATTCCGGCCATTCGGCGAACCGATGACGCGCATCTCGAGCGTTTTCTGCGCTTCCAATTTGATGACGTCGGAGCTATTGATGATGCCGACGTCGACATCACCGGAGCGCATCGCAGTGATAATTGCCGGCGTGCCGTTGACGGATTCGATTTCGGCTTGCAGTCCTTCCCGGGCAAAAAAACCTTGCTCGGCGGCCAGTGAGAGAATCGACTGTGGCAATGCCGCGGGTGGCGCGACGCCGTCGGCGATCCGCAGTTTGAGAGATTGTTGCACCTCGGCTGTCGGTGACGGAGCCTGCGCTGTCGGCGGCGTGGCGGTGGCGGAGCAAGCGGTCAACAGCACCAAAGCCAGCGCCAGTGCAGTGCGGCGAAGAACGGTCCCTGAGACCAGTCGATACATCCGAACCTCCTTTCGAGGCGGAGTAGCGCAGCCCCCTGACGCTCGGCGCATACTAGGAGGGTTTGTCGCTACTGTCAAAAGACCCCGTGTTGCCGCGCCTGGTGCCTGCCGTCGATCGCGCTGCACGGCTCCTCGAAATGCTGGAGTCGGGTGGCCGGCCGATGACCATCTCCGAGCTCGCCCGCGAGCTGGGGGCGAACAAGGGGACGGTACGCGATCTGCTTGAAACGCTGCGCGCACACGGGTTGCTCAAGCGCGACGGTCAACGGAAGCAGTACCGCCTTGGTCCGCGGCTCGCACGGCTGGGGATGGCCGCACTCGGGCAGTTGGATGTGGCGACGCTGGCGCGGCCATTTCTGGTCGACCTGGCGCAGGACATTAGCGGCGCGGTGCTCCTGGTGGTGCCGCACGGCGATCGAGCAACGATCGTCGACAAGGTTGATGGTGGCCGCACGGCCGTTGAAGTGTCGGCGACGGTTGGCGGCCGGATTCACGTAGCCGCTGGTGCGTTGGGCAAGATTTTTCTCGCCGATCTTTCACACACCGAGCGAGCGCGGCTGCTGGGGGCATTGACCCACCCGACACCGCGCACCGTCACGGACCCGGTTGAGTACGCGGCGGCGATCGAGCAGGCCAAGTGCGTGGGCTATGCGACCGACGACGAGGAATATCTAACCGGGGTGCGGGCAACGGCCGCGGCGGTCAGGGATGCGCGCAATCGGGTTTCAGCGGCGGTGCTGGTGGTCGGGCTGACGGGCCTGCTGCGGCTCGACGATCTGCCGCCCACGGGTGAAGCGACAGCGCGGACGGCAGCGGTCATCTCAGCTGCGCTGGGCGCGCCGGTCGCCGGCTAGGCCAAGCAGTCGAGCTTCTAGCGCCACGCCGGCAGCGAACGTGCGCGGGGCGAAGCCGAAGTCGCGGGCGGCTTCGGCAAAGGAGAAGGCTTTGTCTTCGGCGAGGCGACGGACTTGTTCCTGACGAACGATGCCAGTCAGTCTGGCGGCGATCAGCGCAGCCTGAAGGGGGACCGGGACGAGGAGAACCTGGCGATTGACGGCGCTGGCGGCGGTGCGGACGAGTTCGGAGAACGGCAGGGCCTCGGCGCCGGCAAGGTTGTAGGCGTGGTGAATCGTGTGGGGCTCGTCGAGTGCGGAGATCACTGCGTCAGCGAGGTCTTCGACGTGGATTGGTTGCCACAGCGCGTTGCCGCACAGGGGGAAGATGGGCCAGCGGCGGAGGAAGCCGAGTAGGCGGCTGATGTTTCGATCGCGGGCGGTGCCGTAGATCATGGTCGGGCGCAGGATGGTCCAGTCCAAAGCGCTGGCTTCGACGGCGGCTTCGGCGGCCTGGCGCGGGCCGCGGCTGGCGGCATGGAGGGTGGTGAAGATGGCGGTCGTGCTGATGAACACGGCGCGTCGGATAGGGCTGGTTTTTTCGATGTGGGCGAGGAGGGCAGGGATGTGGCCGAAGCCCATCGAAGCGCAGTAGATGAGGGTGTCGACGTCGGCCACTTCCAGGGCGGACGGGTTGTCGAGAGTGCCAGCGCGGACCTCAGCGCCCGGGAGAAGGACGCTGAGGTCACTGCTGGGACGGGTCAGGAAGATGGGGTT
>DASYKL010000609.1:0-13979 GCA_035995405.1 Chloroflexota bacterium | reverse complement strand
CGCCATCCAGCGGGGCCTGCGCGAAGCCTCGGGCGATTTCATCGTCGTGTCCGAGCCTGACGGGACCTTTCTGGGGCGCGATACGTTCAAACTGCTGGCGTACGTCGATGACTTCGACGTGGTGTACGGCAGCCGCACGGCCCGCACGTTCATCTGGCGCGGCGCCAACATGGGCGCCTGGCTCCGCTGGGGCAACTGGGGTGTCGCCAAGTTGATGGAGTTTCTGTTCAACAGCACCAACCTGACGGACGTCGGCTGCACAATGCGTCTGGTACGACGCGAAGCGCTGGCCGAGCTGGAAGGCAAGTTCACCATCGGCGGCAGCGCGTTCGGCCCGGAGATGATGCTGTTGAGTCTGCTGCACAACCTGCGCGTGATCCAGATCCCGGTGAACTACCTGCCTCGGATCGGCGTGTCGAGTGTCACCGGCGATATCCGCAAAGCCATTCTGCTGGGCCTGTGGATGATCGGCCTGGTACTGCGCTATCGCGTTCGCTCCTGGCTCGCCCGGGCCATCTAGAGTCTCACACGAGCGCCCTGGCCATCGCCTCGATACCGGCCACATTGTCCAGCTCCAGCCACTGCAGCATCACGCGTTGAACACCGACTGCCGCCAGAGCCTCGAGATCAGCGCGGACTTTGCCCAGATCGCCATAATCCAGGCGGGCCATCATCGTGCGGCGAACAGCCTCCCGCGGCCGGCCGGCCTGGTCCAACAACGTGTCGAGATGGGCTGACAGTTCCTGAAACTGTTCGGGCGTCCGGAACGTCGCGTTCCATTCGTCGGCGTACCGCGCCGCAAGAGCCAGGGTGAACTGCTTGCCGTTGCCGCCGATGACGACTGGCGGACCGTTCGGTCGCTTTGGCCGCGGCAGCAGCACCGCGTCGTTCAACTGATAGAACTTGCCCTGCAGCGTCAGCGGCTGCTCCGAGCGCAGCAGATGACTGACGATCTGCACCCCCTCCCGAAAGCGGGCCATCCGCTCGGGGATTGTGCCAAGAAAATAGCCGTAGTTGGTGTGCTCGCGCTCTTGCCAGCCGGCGCCGATGCCGAACTGGAGCCGACCGTCTGACAGGTCGTCGACCGCGGCGGCCATGCGCACCAGCATTGCTGGGTGCCTGAACGAAAATGGCGACACGAGTGGCCCGAACTCCAGCCGCGTGGTGTGGCTGGCCAGCCACGTCAACGACGTCCAGCACTCCAGCGAGTCTTTGTATGGCCCCTGCGGATTGGTGAAGTGATCGGACCGATACAGCCCGACGTACCCCGCGCTTTCGGCCACGGGAGCGATGCTCTGCCAGCGGGCCCAGTTCAAACCGTCCTGGCCCTCGACCATGAGTGCTATTTCGGGAATCATGTACGTCTGAGCGTAACGTCCGCCGCCGAATCGCTCGGGGGTTCGAAGATCGCAGTCAGATCGGCCACGCTGGCCAACACATGCTCGGCTTGTTCGGCCGCGCCATCAGCGGTCGACGCGACCCCTGTGAGGACGAGCAGGGCGTCCATACCCGCCGCGTGCGCACCGGCCACGTCGGCCTCGGGGTTATCGCCCGCGTACAAACAAGCGCTGGGTGGCTGGCCCAGGCTCCGAGCGGCCTCGTGCAGCAGTGTCACCGACGGCTTGCCGACGATCACATCGGGACCCCGGCCGACCGCTCGCTCGAGCGCAGCGACCATCACTCCACAGCCCGGCACCAGCCCGCCGTCAGAGCCGACATAGATCCGATCGACGTTCACAGCGATAAAACGTGCCCCGTTGAGCAGCGTACGCATGGCCGTCGTCAGGCGGTCGTAGGTGATGCCGCGATGGTTGCCGACGACGAGGTAGTCGGCCTCGACTTCTTCTGTGGCGACCAGCCCAACGCGTTCTATTTCGGCTCGCAGTCCAGCGTTGCCGAACACGTGGACGCGCGCGCCGGGTTGCTCGTAAGCGATGAGCTGAGCGGAGGCAACCATCGCCGAGAAAACCTCCTCGTCGTCAAGTGGCAAGGCGAAACGGCGAAACCGCTCAGCCAGGGCGTGTCGTGCGAGCGACGAATTGTTGGTCACCGCCAGCACGCCTTTGCCAGCAGCCTTCAGCGCGCGGAGCGCGTCGCCGGCGCCAGGCACTGGACGATCGTGGTAGACGAGCGTTCCATCCACGTCGAACAGATAGGCCGCGTAGCCGGAGAGCGGCCGAGGGACGGGCAACACTTGCTCATCCTAGCTAACGGTCCCGAGCCGGCCGCTAGCATAGGCCTTAGCTGAATGCCAATGAACTTTCAACCTACCGACATCGAAGGTGTCGTCCTCGTCAGTCCCGAGCGCTTTGACGATGAACGCGGCTTCTTTGCCCGCACGTGGGGTCAGGACGTCTTCGAAGCCAACGGCCTGAAACAACCCATGGTGCAGCGCAACCTGTCCTACAACCGCCAGTCAGGCACGCTGCGCGGGATGCACTACCAGAGAGCGCCACACGCCGAGGTCAAGCTGGTGTCCTGCCTGGCCGGCACGATCTTTGATGTTGCCGTTGACTTGCGGTCCGACAGCCCAACGTTCGGCAAGTGGGTCGGCTACGAGCTGCGGCCGGAGACAGGCAATTCGCTCTACATCCCCGAGGGCTGCGCCCACGGACTTCTGACCCTCGAGCCAGGGAGCGTGGTCGAGTATCTGATCAGCGCCTACTATGCCCCCCAGGCCGCCTGCGGGGTGCGCTGGGACGACGCCTTCTTTGGCATTCGATGGCCGACCAAGCCGACGGTGATGAACGAGCGCGATCGAACCTATCCCGACTTCCGCCCGGATTGACGTCTCAGACGCGGACGTCCAGGAAACGGCCTTGCGTGGGCGAATTGACGCTGCCGGCGGGCGTCGTCGCGATCAAGCCGACCAGGTCGGCGCCTTGCGTTCGCATCTGGTCGAGCATTTGCTTCTGGACAGCCAGGTCGACCCCCGGGCCCAACGCCGCAGCCGCCGAGTTGGAAATCTCCACGTTGCGACTATCGGCCGATAGTCGCAACGTCTAAAGCCGGCGGCTTACGCCCAGAAGCCAGGAGCAGCAGTTGCAGGATGTAAGCCTCGGGCGCCGCCACAAACTCGTCGTAAGCGCGCGCGTAGCTCGCCCACTCGTCAGCCGTCACAAGTCCAGGCGCAACGAGGCGGCGGTACCGCTCTGGCTCATACTGCGGCAAAAAAGCCTCCAGACCCAGCTCGTCACTGTGATAAGCGATCACCCCCAGGTCCACGTCATGAAAGCCTGCGTCCGCCAGCAGCCGCCACAGCTTCCGCCCGACGTGCCGATCCCCACTATGGAGTGCCTGGATCTGCCGCACCCGCTGCGCCAGCGCATCCATCACCGCCAGGCGCGGCCGCACCACGCCGCCAAGGTCATCGTCGCTGTCGATGACCGCCACCCGGCCGCCCGGTCTGAGCAATCGCCAGCACTCTGAAGCGCACAGCTCAGGCGCCGCCAGGTGCTGGAACAATAAGCGCCCCAGGACAAAGTCAAATGCATCGTCCGGCAAACCCGTAAACAGAGCCGAGGCTTCGACGATGTCCACACGGTCAGCCACGTGCGGCGGCAGACGATCCCGTGCCACGGCGCACATCCGCGGATCGAGCTCGACGGCCGTGATCCAGGCGTTCGGCAGAGCGGTGAGCAACGCCTCGGTGATGAACCCTGGCCCACTGCCGAGCTCGACGATGGACATCCCGTCGCGGAGCCCGAGCGCTTCGAGCGCCGCCTGCTCGCGCGGCCAGCTCAAAGCCGCTTGCGCCTGCAAGCGATCGACATCGTCGTGCAGCCGTGACGACGCCAGGCGTGGGTCCACGAGTCAGCGCAGGAGTCCGTGAAACTCGGCCGCCGTGCGAGCCCAGGTGTACTGCGCCAGGTCATGGGCCGCCTGTGCGCCGAGTCGGGCCAGCTCGGACTGGTGCTGGTAGGCCCACTCGAGTTGCTCGATGGTCTGCTCCAGACTGGGAGCATCCCACACGGCAATAAGCCGCTCGCCGTCGCTGATGTGCAACGGCGACATCTCGGTAATGAGTCGCGCGTTCTGTTCGCTGACGATGTCGCGGTGGCCGCTGCTGTACGAGGCAATCACCGGCTTGCCGCTGGCCATGTACTCCATCAGCACCAGATTGGTACCACCTTCACAGCGATTCGGAAACAGGCCAACGTCGGAGTTCCAGTAGACGTTTGGAAAGGCTGTGTTGGGCATTGGCGGCAGCGTCAAAACGTTGGCCTCATCGATGCCGTTGGCGACCAGCAGGTGCTGCATGAAGGCCGCGTAGTCGTCCGTGGACCGCTCGAAGGCGATGTACGGCGAAGCGGCCATGGTGTCCATGCTGGTGGGCCATGGGTTGTACCAGGCGTTGACGAGCAAAACGTCCCGATGACGGTCCTGCAACACCTTGAAGGCCCGCAATACGAGATCCTGACCTTTGCGAAACTCGAGCTTGCCACCCGAGAAGACGGTGAACCGGTCGGGCTTCTGGCGCCTGGGGTCAGCCGCGGGTCGAAACACCCGTGTGTCGACGCCCTGCACGATGGTGCTGACCGTTTCGAGGCCGTGCTCGCGGAGGACCTGTTCGCACCAGGTTGAGCCGGCGACGATGTGGTCAAACGTGCGAATCGCCCTACGGACAGCGTCTGGCGTCAGGATGTTCTGCTCGAAGAACGTATAACCGACCGTTCGGCGCGTCGAGCGCAGGTCTGGTCGGTAAGGCTCAAAGTCGTTACTTGCGATGGCTTGCAGTAAGGGGGCATCGACCGCGGCAGGCTGGCCCGGTGTCGAGCGGGCCCATTCCGGCGGCACCAGCGTTCTCAGCGCGGCGTATGCGCCGTCCTCGCCCACACTGTGGGCGTCGAACGGGTCCGTCTCCAAACGAACATCATCGAGTGAAGCAAGCTCGCGGGTGATCTGTCGGCCGCACACGCCCCAACCGATGTTGCTGTTGACAGGCAGCGCCAGGACGAGTGGCTTTGCGGACTGCCCCGCCGACCCCGTTCCTTGTCGTCGCTTCGCCAGATCGTCGAGCGACGCCGTTACGCGATCGAGTACGCCCGACCAATCGCCGCGATGAGACTGCCGGAACAGGCGTAGTGACGGATACCACGGACTGTCGTGCCGATCCAGCAGCCAGCGAAAGTCTGGCGCAAAGGGCAGCATCAGCCATGTCGGAATCCCCAACGCGCCAGCCAGGTGGGCCACCGAGGTGTCCACCGTGATCAGCAGGTCGATCTGCCGCAGCACGGCGGCGGTATCAGCAAAATCGTGCAGCCTGGGTCCCAGGTCGGTCAGCGGCAGACCAGGCGGCGAGTTGCGCAATTGCTCGGCCTGCGGTCCCTTTTGCAGGGAATAGAACGCCACGCCCTCGACCCCGCCGAGTGGAGCCAGAGCGGTAAGGCTCACCGAGCGCTGGTGATCGTTTTTGTTGCCGGGACTGCCAGCCCACACCAGGCCGACTCTGAGTCGCCCATCTTCTGGCAGGCGCGGCGTTTGTACCGGGGCCGCGCGGAGGTACGGCGAGTCCGCCGGAATCGTCTCAAGGCCTGTGCCGCACAGCCACGGCAGGCTCATCAGCGGCGCATGCACGTCAAACGGCGGCAGCGTCTCGCCGCGCGCCACAACCTGGTCGACGCCAGCCACGCCATCGAGCAGCGTTTTCAACTCGGGTTGGCATTCGAGCACCACGCGGCCGCCGCTCCCGGCGAGCAACGGCGCATAGCGAACGAACTGCAGCGTGTCGCCGAGCCCCTGCTCAGCGTGCAGCAGGATGGTCCGTCCGTCGAGCGGCCGACCGTCCCACAGCGGCTGGGTGAAGCCGCGCTGCGCTGGCGCGTACTCCTTGTACCGCCAGCGGGCCTCGTATTCGGCCCAGCCGCGTTGGAAGTCGCCGTGGATCAGAGCCGCGAGCGCGATGCCGAGGTGGGCCATGGCGTTGTCGGGTTCCCGCGCCAGCACCGTTTCGAAGGTCGCGCTCGCCTCAGCCGAGCGACCCATCGCATAGAGCGCCTGGCCCCGTTCGAGCAGGGCCGTGACGCCGTTTGGTTCGAGGCGCGCCGCTGTCTCGGCGCTTTCGAGCGCTTCTTCCAGCCGATCGAGGCTCCTCAGCACGACCGCCAGATTGGTATGAAACAGTGCTTCGTTCGGACTGTGGCTGCTGGCTTGCCGCACCAGGTCGATGGCGGCCTCAGGATGGCCCGTCTGGAACGCGATCATGCCGAGCAAGTGAAGTGCGCTGGCATGGTCCGGCTCGCTGGTCAGGATCTCGCGGTACAGCCGTTCCGCGTCCGCCAAACGACCGGCGTTGTGGTGCTCGAGTGCGCGCTCTAACAGTGTTTGCTGCGCTGGCATTCAGCCGACGGCGTCGAGCACGCGGGGTCGATCGGACCTTCGCACGGCGTAGCCGCCTAGCGCGCGGCGCCCGCGTTCACCTTCGAGTGCCTCATCGCGAATTGCCACCATGCGCTCCCTGATAGCGTTTGACAGGATGCGGTCGAGATGGAGGATCTGCTCAATGATATGCGTGTCCTCAGGCAGCGCAGGCGGGGCTGACGCGAGCAGGGTGGCGCGTTCGTCGAGGCGAGCGACAGCCGACTCCAGGTCGCCCTGTTCGACGGCGGTCATCTGCTCTTGCGCGATGCGGAGCACTCTTTCGAACGGCGTCATCCAGTGGTCCACTGAGATTATGCGCTAGACGAGCTGCTGCTGGTAGACGAGGTCACACCAAGCTGTGATAACAACGACGAGCCCTGGGTCTGCAGCTTGCTGAGCGCCACTTCCATGGCCGTGAACTGGGCCTGGAGCGACGTTTGACGCTGCGCCAGGAGGGTGTTCTGGTTGGTGATCTGGGCGCTGATGTTGGATAGCGAGCTGGTAGCGTCGGTGTGCTCGGTGTCGAAGATGCCACCGAGATGGGCAGTCGTGTTCAGGTAATCGTTCAAGCTCTGCAGCACGCCCCGGCTGGACACCGTGTAGCTGATCGTGTCAGTGCCAGCGGCGGAGGGCAGTGGGTTACGCGCGCTGATCGAGACGCCAGGGATGAGACTCGTATTGGTTCCACCCGCCGCAATCGTCGCTTTTACGGCTGGCCGCGCCGAACCGCCAGTCGACGTGAAGACCGACGAGATCGTGCCCGATGGGTCGTAGGTCACCTTGTAGCTGCCGCTGTAGACCTGGCCGTAGGGCGTGCCGGTCGCAGTTTGAATCCACGGGTGTGCGGCATCACCGCTCGTCGAGGTCGTGCCACTCAGGCCCGAGAGTACTTGCGCGACAGCCTGGGGGTTGCTCTGCAAGGCGTTAGTCAGCTTGGTCGTGTCAAGCACCAGGTGGTTGGTGGAACCGACGATGCTGCCGTATGCGCCAGTTGACACGCCGATATCACCCAGCGACGCGTATGCCGACCCCGCCGGCACCTGTGCTGCCTGAGATACCAGCGACCGCAGCTTGGCTCGCAAACCTGTAATAGCCGAGTCACCAGTCAGGACCGACGCCGTGTTTGTCGACGAGTCATACTTCGTGTCCGTGTCGATCAGGTCCACCAGCGAATTGAATTGCGTGACGAAATTCTGGATATTCGTGGACGCCGTCGTCGTGTCCTGCGTAACGCTGACGCTGGTGGTGCCGCTGCTGAGCAGTGTCAGATTGACGCCCTGCACCGCGTCGAGCACTTTGTTCGAGTTGCTGTACTGAGTCACCGAGGTCACGCCGTTCTGGGTGATCGTGTACTGGGCTGGCGCGCCATATGATTGCGTTGCGGCTGTCAGATGTGCCGCCGCCAGGAAGTTGCCGGTCGAATCCACCAGACTGATGCTCTGTGCACCGGTGTTGCTGTTGGTCAGGTTGATCTTGTCTTGCTTGGGGTCGTACGTCGCGGTGACTCCAGCAGCCGAGGCATTGATCCGCGTCAGGATGCCATTCAGGCTATCCGTGTTGGCCCACTGAATGGCGACGCCGTTGATCTGGAAAGTACCGCTCGCGGCGATTCCGCCGGCCACGTTGAACCCCGCTGTGGACAATGGGTTGCTGGTTACGGCCGCGCCAAGTAACTGGTTGCTAGCGGTAGTATAGACACCGCCGGAAGTCGTCTGGGCCGCACCGAGCAATCTCGCGGCGCTCAGAAAGTTACTGGTGTCGGACGGCGAACCCAACTGGACTGGCGCAGCCGACGTCAAGGAAACGGAGTTCGCACCGAGATTCAAGCTGACTGTGCCGCCGGTTGCCGTCGAGATCTTCGATTGCAGTGAAGACCAGGTATCCCCGGCAACGAGCATCACCGTCTGACCGTTGACCGTGAATGTGCCATTCGACGGTTGCAGGGACAGCCCAGCAGCCGACACGAGCGTGGCGGGGCTGAGCGTAGCTGCGCTGCCAAGCGTCCCGTTGCTGGTCGCCGACGTGGCAGTAGCCAGGTTGCCGACGTTGATGCTGAAGCTACCGTTGACGGCGCTCGAGTTAGCTGTCGCGGTCGCGACGGTGGGTGCCGACGTCGTGGCGGCCTTGGCGTTGACCGCGCTGGACAGGAGCAGGTTCTGCACGCTGCCCTGGAACGTGACGACTTTGGCTGATAATTCCTGGTACGCCGCATCGCGGGCCTGAACCTTCGACTGCTGCTTGGTCAGCTGATTCAGCGGCGCCTTCTGCAGCGTCATCAACGCATTGATGATGTCGGTCGTTTTCAGCCCCGAGACCACACCGTCGACGTTGAACGAGCTCGTACCACTGGTGGTGCTCGAAGAGGTGGAGTTGATGGCCATGGGGTTTGAGGGGCTCCTACGTCAACAATCGGCCGACAGGGTCGCGAAGAACAGCCCGTGTGGGTGGAGTATGCCGCGTGGCAGACGCAGCAAGAGGAGACGCGGGTACCGGCTGCGGCAGCCAATCGTCTGGTCGGCCCCACGAGTCGCTACCGAAACCGGTACCAGTGTCCAGTCCCGCAGGTACCTGACGCTCTCGAGGTGCGCGCGGAGCCATCACTAGAGTGGGTCCCACATGAACAAGTCCCGCTCCGGTCAGCCGGCCCGTCGCCAGCGTCCGACGATCACGTTGTGCGTGATCGCCCGTAACGAAGAAGCATTCATCGGCGACTGCCTCGTCAGCGCCAGGCCATACGTTGACGAGATGGTGGTGCTCGACACAGGCTCGACCGATGGCACGGCCGACATCGCCCGGAGCCTGGGCGCCCGAGTCGAGACGTTCACCTGGGTCGAGGACTTCGCCGCGGCGCGCAACGCGGCCGCCGAACTGGCCACGGGTGCGTGGATCCTGATGCTGGATGCGGACGAACGTCTGCAGCCCGCCGGCGGTGAAGCGCTGCGCGTCTTCCTGGAGTCGCGCACCCGCGACGGCAAGTATTACTCGGTCCGCATCGAAAATCAGATCGCCGACGACGACCCGACGCAGCTTCGGCTGACATACCCGAATCGCCTGTTCCAGCGTGACTCGGGCGTGCGCTACGTGGGCGCGATCCATGAGGACCTGGTCTATTTACCAGCTCCCAGCCAGTCATTCGGCGTTCGCGTCGACGACATCCGCGTCAGCCATCTCGGTTATCGGCCGTCACTGGTCGAAGCTCGGGACAAGTTCGAGCGCAACCGCAACTTGCTCCTGCGCGAAACCAGAGACCGCCCGAACGATCCTCTGCCCTGGTTCTATCTTGGCATGGACCGACTGTCGACCAACCAAACGGCCGAAGCCGCGGAGTTTTTTCGCCAGAGCGTGGCACGCAAAGAAAACCGAGTCGGTTGGTCGCCAGTAGAAACGTACACGCAGCTGATCAACGCGTACATCCAGTTGCAAGACACGCGGCTCGAGGCCGTCGTCGCTGAGGCCGAGCGCCTGGGAATGCTTGCCCCCGCTGGGCGCGGCGCGCTGGCGGCCGAGGCTGTCCGCCGCGGACTACTCGACGAAGCCGAACGCCACCTACTCGCGGCCGTCGGACCAGACCAACCCATTGTCCAGGTGCAGATGCCTGGGATCGGGAGTTGGCTAACCCGCCTCGACCTGGTCAATCTGTACACCGCGACGGGAAATCTTGCCGCCGCTTTGCAGCAGGTGGACCTGGTCCTGGCCGACCCGCACGTCCCCAATCCGAGCGCAGTCGCAACGACCGCCGCTCGACTGGCGCTGCAAGCCAATGATCCGCACCGCCTCGGCCGCTACCTCCAGTCCCTGCCGATGCCGGCGGACTCCGACCTGGATGGCCACCTGCGTCTCTTGGAAATGCGCGTCGCGGCGACGCCGAACCAGGCCGCGCTGCGCACCCTGCCGCCGACTGACCGCGCTATCGCGCTGGACGACTGGCAGGCCGCCTACGAAGCCGCGCTGGCACTTACTGGCGCAACGATGGCCGAAGCCGCGCGCATGATCTTCGTCGCCGCTCGACTGCACGAAAAAGGCGCACCCGATGCCGCGCTGGACATCCTCGAGCGCTTGCTCGACGCCCAGCCATTCCTGCCCCAGCTCCAGTTTCTGCTGAGCCGCGTACTGACCGATCTGGGCCGTTTCGATGATGCCCTGGCGGCGCACGAAATCCTGCAGCAGCTCGCCGCGTGAAGCGCCTCAAATCCAACGACGTCGGTAAGCTCGACGGGTTCCTGGAGCGCCTCGCGCAAGACGTCTATCCGGAGCCGCCGAGCGAGCTCCACGAGTCGATCACAGCTATGATGCTCGACCGCCTACTCGCGAATAACCCACTGTCGACCAACGCGCGTGTGCTCGACGTTGGCTGCGGCCAGGGCCTCGCCCTGGCCAAATTTGCCGATCGTGGATTACAGCCAACAGGCATCACCCTCGGCCGCGACGACATCGCAGCCTGCCGCCAGGCTGGCTTGGACGTGCGCGAGATGGATCAGTCGTTCCTCGGTTTCCGCGACGCCGAATTTGACCTCGTCTGGTGCCGCCACTGCCTCGAACACAGCATCTTTCCGTACTACACCCTGGCGGAATTCCAGCGGGTACTGCACCCCGGCGGCTTGCTGTACGTCGAAGTACCGGCCCCCGACACGAGCTCCGCCCACCAGACCAACCCCAACCACTACAGCGTGCTTGGTAAAAGCATGTGGCTGGAGTTGATGCGGCGAGCCGGCTTCGCCCTCATTGACCAGGTGGATATCGATTTCACCGTACCCGCCGGCCCGGACACGTACTGGGCGTTCGTCCTGCGTAAGCCCTAGTCCCCTTCAGGCGGGAGCGGACCCGCGGGTCCAGGTCGCCGAACGCCAGGATTCGGGGTCGAGCCTCGTCAGGACACCGGCGCCGCTGTGCTCGGCGCGTGTGGCCTGCACGCTATCTCCGTTCGGCACCACCCAGTCGACCGCCGCGTACAGCCGGCCCAGCCCGACCAGGTCCAGGTCGTCGGGCACCAACAGCAGGTCCGGTGTCCGCTCCGCGTCGATACCTGCTGTCGCGAATGTCTCCTCGAGACGCTGCTGCACATCCGCCGGAGCGACAGCCTGCGCCGGATCGAGCCACAGCACCAGCATGACATCGTCCTCGGATCCGAACGCCGTGACGTACGCCAGGACAACCTCCCGCCAGGCCGTACCATCCCAGCGCGGATGGTGAAAAAAGACCCGCCCGCGGCGCCCGTCGAGCGGTAACGGCGCGGCGATCGGCTGGAATGGATCCACACGCAGCGGCGTCCTCGTGGCGAGCTCTCGCAATCGCTCGTCCACCAGTTGCGCTGAGCGCGTCCAGGTCTGCGCCAGCATCGACTGCCGTGCGCGGCGGCCCACTTTGCGAGCCGCCTCCGGATCCGCGACCACGCGCTGCATCAATGTCGCCAGCGCATGGAGATCCGGTTCCGCCCACCAGTAACCCGTCGTCGAGGGCGGCAAGAAGCGAATATCGGGGATTGGCACCGGCTGCGCGGGAATCAAATACGCGTTTTCGTCGGTGCAGTAATCAAGACACGCGCCGTAGCCTGTGACGATTACGGGCAATTGCGACGCCATTGCTTCGACGATAGGCAAGCCGAAACCCTCCCCGCGATAGGGGTGCACGAGGGCGTCACATGCGCGGTAGAGGCCTGCCATCTGCGGATCGGTCAGCTGCGAGTCGAGGTATTCGATCTCGGGCGCATTTGGGTCTTGCGCCGCTTCGGCCAGGAAGTCGTGCACGTGTTGGCCGGCGTAAAACGACTCGGTTCCGATCGCCTTGATGACCAGACAGACATCATCCGCCGCGGTGAATGACGCACGGTAAGTCTGCAGCAGATTCACAATCCCCTTGCGCCCAGTGGTCCCGCCGACAAACAGAAATTTGAAGCGCTTGCGGGTTGCGAGCGGATACCGCGTACCGTCGGGCTGGTACAGGTCCGTCCGAACACCGAGCGGTATGACTTTGACTTTTTCCGCCGGAATGCCACTGGCGATGTAGCACTCGCGGAGCCAGGTCGTGTACGCCCAGACCTCATCGACCTGGTCGCGCATCGGCGCCACCCACTCGTCAGGCAAGCCCCCAAATTCCCACGGCTGGACCATGACCCACGCGCCACTGGGTGGCGGCGTGAAGTTCGGCGGCCAATAATGGCGCACGTGGACGACGGGCGGGTTGGGCATCGCTCGCCCGATGCGCTCCTGAATGGCGGCGAACCGCGGGTCAGTCCGTGGATCGAACTGCTGTGCGTCAAAGGGCACGACGGCCAGGTCCGCAGCCTGGCTGTTCTTGATGAGCGCGAGCGTCAGCTCGCGATTCACGTGCGCCAGACTGTGGTACACGAACTGCGAGCCTTCCCAGACTGCAACAGGCCGATCGCTGCTCTGCTGGCGATGCGAACGAGCCGGCATAGGTCGCTCAAATCGTAACGCAGCAAAAGGCCCCAGGCTCAATGAGCCTGGGGCCTTTTGCACTATTTGCTCGCTACGTCCTAGCGGAGAAGCGACATCACTCCGTTACCCGACTGGTTGGCCTGAGCGAGGATGGCCTGGCCAGCCTGCTGCAGAATACCCGTCTTGGTGAAGTTGACCATCTCAGCAGCCATATCCACGTCGCGGATGCGGCTCTCGGAAGCGGTCAGGTTCTCCTGAGACACGCCGAGGTTCGAGATGGTGTGCTCCAGGCGGTTCTGGATGGCACCGAGGCTAGCGCGTTGTGCAGAGACCGAAGCGATCGCCGCGTCGATCTTGTCCAGCGTGCCACCCTTGGCGTTGATGACCGCGCCGCTCGTTACGTCGAGGTTACCGACGCCCAGAGTGGTCGCGCTCATGTCCTCGATTCCGACACCCAACGACTGTCCAGCGTTCGCACCGATCTGGAGCGATGCCGACTTGTTAGCGTTGGTGAAGGTGTACGAGTTGTTGGCTGTTGCGGTGCCCGCCTTGTCCGTGCCCGCGGTGACCGTGGCCCCGTTCGCGGTCAGCTGAGCTGTCGTACCCAGACCGAGATCGGCCATGAGCGTCGTGCCCGCCGAGGTGGCGGTGATCGCGCTCGTGTTGAAGCCAGCAGCGGAGCCAGCCGTCGCGAAGGTCAGGACCAACTTGCCGGTTGTGCCGCCGCTCAGCGAGGCCGTCGCACCGACGTTTTGGGCGTTGATCGCATCGCGGACCTGGACTGCGGTCATAGTCGCGGTGAGAGTGACAGCCGTGCTGTTGATGGTCAACGTGCTCAGCGAGGCGTTGGTGCCAACGCTGTTGTTGCCCGTGATGTTACCCGCGGTGTTTGCCACCGTGGCCAGCGCCAGCTGGGAAGCGTCGACCTGGACGCCACCGCCGTACAGCGTTGAGCCGTTGACTGCCGTGAAGGAGACTGCCTGGCTCGAGTTCGGAGCGGTGTACGTGCCAGCCGCATCCGTACCTGCGTACGTGTTCAGGGTGTCAGCTGTGGTCGCATTCGAGGCACTGGCCAGACCGAGGTCCTGCAGCGTGGTGGTGCCCGAAGCGCCGCTCGCCGAGATGCTGATCGCCGACGTGGAGCCCTTCGCGCTTGACGTCAGGACCAAATCGCCAACAGCGTTCACCGAAGCCGCAACACCGGCCTTGGAGCTGTTGATCGCG
>DASYKL010000608.1:0-5300 GCA_035995405.1 Chloroflexota bacterium | reverse complement strand
CGGCCACAATATGCCCCGGCGTATCGAAATCAGGCTCCCCGATTTCAAGATGGACCACATGCCGCCCCGTCGCTTCCAGGGCGCGAGCCCGAACCAGAACCTCGAAAGCGGTCTCCTGCCCGATGTGCGACATCCGCTCGGCCGGGATAATCGGCATCGCCTTAGTGTACCGAATGCCGGGTGTTTCAACGGAACACACGTTCTGCCGGTTAGACTTCGGCTCGGATGGGCGAGCGGCGGGGACTCAAGTACATCTGGCGAACCGTGCCTCGCGCGCCGCGGCAGCTGTTTGAAACCATCCAGGACGTCCATCCGGCCATGGTCCAGGTCATGTTCACCCGTGGCCTCGAACAGCCCGACCTGTGTGCGGACTTCCTCGCCGGCGTGTGCCGCGACCCCGACGACCCGCATCTCTTGATGGACGTCGATCGGGCCGTCGAGCGCCTGGTCCTGGCCAAGCAGCGCGGCGAACACGTTGCCGTGTTCACCGACTACGATGCCGACGGCGTCAACTCCGCCGCCGTCCTCGCCACCGGCTTCGGCATGGTCGGCATCCAGCCCCAGGTCCGCCTGCCCAATCGCTTCGTCGACGGCTACGGCCTCACCGAACCGATCGTGCAAGAGCTTGCCAACGCCGGGGCGAAAGTGATTGTCACCGCCGACTGTGGCTCCACCGCCCACGCCGCCGCCGACCTGGCCAGAACTCTGGGCGTCGACCTGATCATTACCGACCACCACCAGTGCCCGCCGACGCTGCCCAATGCCTACGCCCTGGTCAACCCCTGGCGACCCGATTGCTTGTACCCGTGCGACTATCTGTGCGGCGCCGGCGTCGCCTTCAAACTTGTGCAGGCGCTGGCTGATGCCCTGCTGCCTGCCGGCCGGGCAGCTATGGAGCCGCTGCTCGACCTGGTCGCGGTCGCCACCGTGGCCGACATCATGCCGTTGCTCGGCGAGAACCGTCGCCTGGTCCTGGCCGGTCTGCGGATCATGAACGCCTTCCCCAGGCCAGGCGTCCGCGCGCTGATCGAGACCGCTGGTCTCAAGCCTGGCGATGTCGATGCCGCGGCGCTCGGCTTTCGGGTAGCCCCGCGGGTCAACGCCGCTGGCCGTCTCGACGACCCGACCATTGCCTACCGCTTGTTGATGTCCGACGACTACGAAGAAGCCTTCGCCCTGGCCGCGGAGATCAATCGCCTCAACGAAGAGCGCCAGATCCTGACTCGGCAGTACGTCGAGATGGCCCACGAGCTAGTCCAGGACCAATTCGCATCAGGCGAGTACGCCCTGGTGTGTGGTGGTGAAGACTGGCCCGGCGGGATCGTCGGCCTGGTTGCTGGCAAGTTGGCCCAGGCCTACAACCGGCCAACTCTGGTCTATCGGACGTACGACGGCCTGGCCAGCGGCTCAGGCCGCAGCGTGCCAGGCTTCAACTTGCTGGGCGCCTTGCAAGCGTGCGACGACGTCTTCGACCGCTACGGCGGCCATACCGCCGCGGCCGGCTTCAGCTTGCAAGCGAGCCGCGTCGATGAGCTGATCGAACGATTCCAGGAAGCCGTGCGCGAGACGCTCCCGCCTGAATCGCTGCAGCCCATCCTGTGGCTCGATGGCTACCTGAAGCCCGAAACGATTTGCTATGACTTTGCGCGGTCGATCGAACGCCTGGCCCCCTTCGGCGCCGGCTTCCAATATCCGACCTTTGCCGCGAAAGACCTGCTGCTGACCGAGAGCCGTCAAATCGGGGCCGCCGGTCAGCACTGGCGGGCCCGCTTCCGCGCCTTCGACGGCGTGCCGGTCGAAGCCATCTTTTTCGATCATGGCCAATTGGCCAACCAGTTCCGCATCGGCGCGTCGCTCGACACCGCCTTCCGCCTCAAACGCAGCCGCTTCGACGGCTACTGGAAGCTGGAGATGGAGCTCCTCGACGTCGCTCCCGCGTGATTTGACACAAGGCCAACAAGCACCGTCTTCGTCACCACGCGCTGCCATCTTGGTGTGTACAGGTCAGCGCCCGAACGGTACCTAGCCGAGGCCGAGGACGGGCGTGACGTCGAGGTGTCCGTTGCCGCAGGCGCGGATTTGAATTGGGACACTTAGCGGGTCGTACTCGTCTGGTGGGATGACCGCCAGGCTGGCGGCCAGGGGGCATGTCGTCTCATCCCCTACCGGTACCTGCTCCCAGTGGACGCGGAAGATGGCTGAACCTGGTGCGTCAATGTAGACGTCGGTTGGGCCGGGGCCGTTGAGGAAGTAGCCGCCATTTCGCACCACCATCGTCGGCAACGGGTTGCCGGCGTCGTCGCGTAGCTCGAGCCCAGGGAAGCCAAAGAGCGTGCACGGCGTATCGAGCGTGTTTGTGAGCTGAAACGTGCCGACCAGGTTGCCTGCGCCAGCGTCGACGCCGAGGACCGACAGGTCCAACCCGGCGGTGTGACACCGCTCCGCTGGTGGGTCAGCCTGGGGGCCTGAGCCCAGGCCGACCAGGAGCGACGCTGCGAGGGTGACAAGCAAGAGCGCGAGCCGCGGCGGCATCGCTCAAAACCATACCCGTCGCACCCTCCCTCCGGAGACTATCGCGGACTCTATGCCGGTCGGCTTTAGAATCGCTCTCCGTGGCTGCGTCCGAGCTCTCGCCGCGTGCCCTGCCCTCTATTGACCGGCTCTTGCGCGATCCGCGGCTGGACTCGCTGCCGCGGGATATTACCCTGCGAGCGGCGCGCGAGGTCCTCGACGACGCCCGCCGCGGCACCCTGAACGGCGGCTGGCCGCACACCCTGGCTGAACTGCCAAGCCTGATCGCGGAGCGCGTCGCGGCAGCCTCGCGGCCAAAACTCAGGGCTGTTCTGAATGCCACCGGCGTAGTTATCCACACTAATCTCGGTCGTGCGCCGCTGAGCTATGCCACGGTCGCGGCAACGCGCGAGGCCGCCGAGGGCTACACCAATCTGGAGTACGACCTCGAGCCAGGCGAACGCGGCTCACGACACACGCTGGTGACCGACCTGCTCAGAAGACTGACTGGCGCTGAGGACGCCATCGTCACCAACAACAACGCGGCGGCGGTGCTGCTCATCCTGTCGGCACTTGCAGCCGGGCGTGAGGCGATCATCTCCCGCGGTCAGCTGGTCGAGATCGGCGGCGGTTTTCGCATCCCGGATGTGATGCAGCAGTCCGGCGTCGAGCTGGTCGAAGTCGGCACCACCAACCGCACCTACGCCGCCGATTTCGAGTCCGCCGTGACCGATCGCACGGCCCTGCTGTTGCGCGTCCACGCGTCAAACTTTCTACAGCTCGGCTTCATCCACCAGCCAACCCTCCAGGAGCTCGTCGATGTGGGCAATCGTCACCAGCTGCCGGTCATCGACGACCTCGGCTCCGGCTCGCTGCTCGACACGACCGAGTTCGGCCTGGCACGCGAGCCGATGGTCCGCACGAGCGTTGACGCAGGCATCACGCTCGTCGCGTTTTCGGGAGACAAGCTGCTCGGCGGCCCGCAGGCGGGCATCATCCTGGGAACGACCACGGCCATCGGCAAACTCAGGAAGCACCCGCTGATGCGGGCGGTTCGGCCCGACAAGCTGACCCTGGCCGCGCTCGGCGCCACGCTGGTGCACTACCTGCGCGGCGAAGCCGAGCGTGAAGTGCCCATCTGGCGCATGATCGCCGCGCCGTCAGATCGTCTGCAGGCGCGGGCCGAAGCGGTTGCGGCTGCGGTCGGCGGAATGGCTGTGGCGACTCGGTCGACCATCGGCGGCGGCTCCCTGCCAGGCCAGACCCAGCCAAGCTGGGCCATCGCCCTGAATGCTCCATCGCCCGACACGCTGGCGGCGGCGCTGCGACGAGCTGAGCCGCCGGTCATCAGCCGCATCGAAGACGATCGCGTCATCCTCGACCTGCGAGCCGTGCTGCCCGAACAGGACCACAGCCTCGAGGACGCCATCCGACAAGTGCTCGGTGACCGATGAGGGTTATCGGCACCGCTGGCCACGTCGATCACGGCAAATCAACGCTCATCCGGGCGCTGACCGGCATCGACCCGGACCGCCTCCAGGAAGAAAAGGAACGCGGCATGACCATCGACCTGGGCTTCGCCTGGCTGAAGCTGCCGAACGGTGACGAGGTCTCGATCGTCGACGTCCCTGGCCATGAGCGCTTCATCCACAACATGCTGGCCGGCGTCGGCGGCATCGACATCGCCTTGCTCGTGATCGCTGCCGACGAAGGCGTCATGCCTCAGACGCGGGAGCACGTCGCGATCCTCGATTTGCTCGGCATCACCAACGCTGTGGTGGCGCTGACCAAACGCGACCTGGTCGACGATGACTGGCTCGACCTGGTCCAGGCCGATGTCGAGGAGTTTCTCAAGGACACCACCCTCAAGGGCGCCCCGATCGTGCCGTGTTCGGCCACGACGCATGATGGCTTCGACACGTTGCTCGAACGGTTGCAAGAACACCTCGCGCGCGAGCGGACGCGCCCAAGTACGGGCAGACCACGGCTGCCGATCGATCGCGTCTTCACCGTGGCCGGCTTCGGCACCGTCGTCACCGGCACGTTGATCGATGGCGAGCTGCATCTGGGGCAGGAGCTCGAAGTCCAACCCGGTGGTTTGCGGACACGCGTGCGCGGCCTACAGAGCCACCGCAAGAAGCTCGACACCATCCCCGCCGGATCGCGGACCGCCGTCAACCTGGGTGGTCTGGCGGTCGAAGACTTGCGCCGCGGCCAGGTCCTCGGTGCACCAGGAACCCTGAAGCCAACCCGCGCGATCGATGCCCGCCTCAGACTGATCGCCGACGCCCGCCCGCTACGACACAACACCGCCATCACCTTTCACACCGGCGCGGCCGAGACGTTGGGAAAACTGTCGTTGCTGGATCGGGACGAGCTGCGGCCTGGTGAAGACGCCTGGGTTCAGGTCAGGCTGCAGGATGAGGTCGCCCTGGCACGCGGTGACCTCTTTATTCTTCGCTTACCCTCGCCCAGCATGACCGTCGGTGGCGGCAGCGTTGTCGAGCCGCACGCCAGGCGTCATCGCCGTCGACAACCGGCCATCCTGGCACAGCTGGAAGTGCTGGCCAAGGGCACCCCCGAGGACATCGTGCTCGAACGTCTGCGCGCCCGCGAGCCTGCCGATGTCGACAGCCTGATTCAGCGGACCGGTCTCGCGGCGGCCGAAACGCGCGCCGCGGTCGAACGTCTGGTTGCCGCGAGTGACGTGCTGTTGCTCGACCACGCCAACGGCTCCGTGCGGCTGGACGGCCGCTCGTACGTCGTGTCGACGCCTGGTTGGCAGCGGC
>DASYKL010000607.1:0-3856 GCA_035995405.1 Chloroflexota bacterium | reverse complement strand
CGCCCTGCGAGATTTGCTGGCGCCGGAACCGAGCCTACGTGAGAGGCGATTACATCGCGGGCGGACCAGGCTGAGCATCCTCCAGTTGAAATGCACGCTCAAGCGTGTCAAGCCGCCGATCTGGCGTCGGTTGCTGGTGCGCTCCGACACGCGACTCGATCAGTTGCACCACATCTTGCAGCTCGTGATGGGCTGGAGTGATAGTCACCTGTACGAGTTCGTGGCGAACGGAGTTGCGGTCGGGAACGCCGACGAGGACTGGAGTGACGATGTCGAGCACGAGCTCGACGTAAACCTGGCAGACGTGGTTTCCGTCGCCGGCGATCGACTGCTGTACCGCTACGACTTCGGCGATGGCTGGGAGTGTGATCTGGTACTCGAAGACGTCCTGGACCCGCAGCCGGGCTTCGAGTACCCGCTGTGTGTCACGGGCAGACGGGCGGGACCGCCTGAAGATGTGGGCGGCGTGTGGGGCTACGCCCAGTTCCTGGCCGCGCTGGCCGACCCGACACATCCGGATCACAAGCAACAAGTGCATTGGGCCGGCGGCGACTTTGACCCGGAGCAGTTCGATCCGGACCGTGCGACTGCGCTGTTCCGCCAGTTTCTGCACGATCGTCCGCTGGGCGAAGCGTCGCGTTGAAACCCTGCGTCCCGTAGGGAGGCCAGCGGGCGTCACGTGTGGGCATCAGCGCGGGAGTGGGAAAGCAGTCGCATGAGTAGGCCTGTTACTGATGCGACAAGGCAGTGTCGCGCGACAATGGCCCGGTGACCATTCCCCATACGTTTCAGCCACCCAACCATCGGCTGCGGTCGATGGCCGTGATTGTCCTTGGTGCACTCCTCGCTGCTACAGCCCCGATGACGGTCGTGGCTGCACCCGCACGAGCACCAGAGGCGTCTGCACAGGGGACCGCCGAAGAGCAGAACAAGGCCCTGGTCCTGCCGCTCTACACCGACCTGCTGAACCAGGGCAACACGGACCTGGCAAGCGGGCTCTTTTCGAGGTACATGATTCAGCACGATCCGCGCGGTGGAGCTGGTGGTTCTGGCCAGCTGGCGCTCTTTGACAGCCTCAAAGCCACGACACCGGGTCTGGTTGCCACCGTCAAGCACGTCGCAGCCGATGGTGACCTGGTGGCGGTGCACTGGCACGCATCGGCCACTCCGGATGATGAATTCAGCGGCCAGGCGGTGGTCGACGTCTGGCGGGTAGCGAGCGGGACGATCGTTGAACATTGGGACGACTTCCAGGACGTACCGGCCCAGACTGCCAGCGGTAACTCGATGTTTAGCGACGTCTATTCCGCCGCGACGGGCTCGGCATGGAGCGATGAGCAGGAAGAAGCCAACCGCCAGATGGTGGTCTGGACATTCACCGAGTTGTTCAACAACCGCACCCTCGCGCTGCTGGACCAGTTCTTCGACCCGCGCTACTTTCAGCACAATCCGCGCATTCCGAATGGCACGACGGGTCTCGGTCAGCTGATTGGGTCCTTGCCAGCGGGTGGCGGACTGCGCGTGAACGTCTCGCGCTCGCTAGCGGATCAAGATCTGGTGTGGGCGATCCAGGACAGACCCGGCGGCCTGATCCAGACAGATATCTTCCGCGTGGCGAACGGCAAGATCATCGAGCATTGGGACATCCTGCCGGCCGCACCGCAATCGTGAACGACCCGACCTCACCGGCTGAGTCGCCCTAGAGCTCTTTACGCTGCGCCTGATGGGTGGGCGCGTCAGGCGTGCGGAACTGACATCACGGCATGCCGGGGCACCCGTTAATCCGATGGTGGCACAGCTTGATGCCCGCCTAACGCAGATTTTTTGGATCCTCTAAGCCACTCGCCCGCAGGGGCTGGCGGTGGAGCTAGGAGTTAGGGAGCTGGGAGTTAGGAGCTGGGGAGCGGTGGATCCAGCCGTTGCGGAGGGGCGTCCCATACGAGGTTCCTGCGGGTGTCGACGGTCCCCGGGCTCCGGGAATTGCAAAAAGCGAATTGCGGCGTTGCCGTAGAGCGGCGCCGTCGTGGCCGCGTCCCAGGCGAGGTTCATCCGGTTTTCGACGACCCGCAAGCTCCAACAATTCCTTGAGCGAAAACAGAAGAAAAAAAAACGAATTGCGGACGCAATCTGGCCTGTATCGAGTTTACCGTAGTGCTATCTGAAAAAAGCTTCATGGGAGCAGTGGAAAACATGCGTCACCGACGCGCCAGCGTAATCTTCGTCCTGATCACCATGTTCATCGACGTCCTGGGTATGGGCCTGGTCATTCCGATTCTGCCCCGGCTCGTCCAAAACCTGCTTGGTGATGACGTCGCCGAGGCATCGTTCGTTTTTGGCCTACTCGTGTCGGTCTATGCCGTGATGCAGTTCTTGTGCGCGCCGGTGCTCGGCGCGCTGTCCGACCGTTTCGGGCGACGGCCGGTGATTTTGTTAGCGCTCCTCGGGTTGGGGTTCGATTACGTGCTGCTGAGCCTGGCGCCGAGCATCTGGTGGCTCGTCCTCGGCCGCATTGTGGCGGGCATCTTTGGCGCGACATTTACCCCAGCGGGAGCCTACATTGCCGATGTCAGTCCGCCTGAAAAACGCGCGGCGAATTTCGGCTTGATGGGCATCGCCTTCGGTCTCGGCTTCATCGCCGGGCCGGCGCTGGGTGGACTGCTCGGCGAAGCAAACTTGCGGCTGCCGTTCATCGTGTGCGCCGGGCTGACGTTTGCGAATTTCCTGTTCGGTCTGCTGGTCATGCCCGAATCGCTGCGACCCGAAAATCGGCGCGCCATCAACATCAGCCAGATGAATCCGATCGGTGCGCTGCGTGCGGTGTGGCGCTACCGCGGCGTAGCCGCGATGGTGCCGGTGTTTGTCGCCGCGCAGCTGGCCCAACAAGGTCTCCAGAGCGTCTGGGTTCCTTACACCACGTATCGCTACGGCTGGGGCGTGGCTGGTGTCGGCGTGTCGCTGGCGATCGTCGGTCTGCTATTTGCCGTCTCGCAGGGTGCTGTGGTGCGGCCGATGGTCAAACGATTCGGCGAAAAGAGCACCTTGTTGGTGTCGCTGGTGGTCGCATCGGTCGGCATGTTGCTGTTTGGCCTCGCCACCGAGGGTTGGATGATGTACGCGGTGACGGCGCTGTACTGCCTGGGCTTGGGCCTGCTGAACCCGACGGCTCAAGCGCTCATGTCGCAAGCCGTTCCGCCCAATGAGCAGGGTCTGCTCCAGGGGGCGATGACCAGTGTCATGACGGCGGCGGCGATCGTCGGCCCACCAGTGGCGAACGGGTCGTTCGCGCTGTTCATCAGCCCACAGTCTCCGCTGGCGTTGCCAGGTGCGCCGTTCTTTCTCGGGAGCGTGCTCTGTCTCGCGGCACTCGTATGTGCCTGGCGCAGCTCGACGCACACTGGCAGTCAAGCAACGACGCCACGGGAGAGTTTGGCAGGGGTGGTGGCAAGTTAGGAGTGCTCGCGCGCGCGCTGTCTGGCCGCCTGACGCAAACGTCAGGTGGCTAAGTGCAAGCACTGCCAGATACCCGAGATGTCCTGGTGCGCATGGTTCCCGTCCCGCCCTGGCGCAGCGTCACAGTGTGGAGGTGTTGTCCCGCGATCGTGTCGAACGCGGGCACCCTGCCACGCCCATGACTCAGTAGCGGGCCTCGCGGCGATCAGCAGGCTCAGCCCGGGCTGAGCCGAACTGGTCCCATCTGAGCGGACGCTGTGTCCTCGCCCAGAGGGGATGCGCCTGGCTCCTGGTCGCTCCTCTGAGTAGTAGGTATTCGTCTGGATCCGACGCCGCTCTACCCGTCCGACGTGGCCGCCTCGAGAGGAGGCAGCTCGGCCAGGCTGATGTGAAGCGCGCCTTTGCT
>DASYKL010000606.1:0-5736 GCA_035995405.1 Chloroflexota bacterium | reverse complement strand
AACGCGGTAACGAAGGCCACACTGAGCGTTACCAGGAGCGGGCGTCGCTCAACGCCGCGAGTACGCCACGCCGTCACGACCAGGCCGAGGCCGAGCGCCGTCGCCAGCGCCGTCATAGCCGTTTCCGAGCAGCCGCAAGCGAACGCGATCAGCACCGCGCCGAGGAGCACCCAGGGCGAGAGCCACCTCAGGTGCCTGTGCTGGGCCGCCTGGTACATCCGACCCACCACCGCTGCAAACGCCAGAGACAGGATGATCGGCAGGAGGTACGTCACGGCCCCGGTCTGCCAGTACAGGTCCTCCCAGAGCGCGGCCGAGGTGGCCAGCGTGGCGCCCACCAGCACCACCGCCAGCAGGACCGACCAGTCGCGCGATTGTTGTCGGCTGAAGCGCTCACCCAGGAGTGACTGAATAGCGGCTGCGGACACCATGACCCAGGCCAGTACCAGCAGCGGTGCCGTCAAGGGGACGGTCCGTGCGCCGAGCGCGTTGAGCAGGTCGATAGCCAGGACGAATGAGAAGCGGCCCGACCAGTTCAGGTACCAGAACTCTTGCGCGCCGAGGAACCCGTGCTGGGCCAGAACACTCGCTGAGCAGTAGTCATCAGCGACATACCGCGAGAAGACGCCACCCGCCGCGAACACCACCACCGCGAAGGCGAAGGCGGCACCAACGGCGAAAGGGGCGCGGCCGAGCGCGCGCGAGCGCGGCAGGGGCGGCAAAGATGGGCGATCCAATACCGCGCTGGAGGGATGCACTCACCGCGCCAGGTCGCCGTGTGAGCACGTTTCATGGAGCGCCTCGACTGGCTAGTTCAGGCCGTGACCTAGCGGCAGTCGATCGAGCTCCAGGTCGTCCTGCTCCAGGCGGGCGATGTAATCGATTTGCCACTTACCCTCGAACAGGCGGACGACAGAGCAGACATCGTGCGCGATACCGCGATTGCAACGCGGGCAGTTGGGCGTTTCAAGCACCGGGTTCTGGCTGTAGATCACGGGGTCCCTCATACCTAGCAAGGTAAGTGAGCGCTGTCGCAGCGACTCAATCCTGCTCAATTGGTCGCTCACGGTCAAAAAGCTAAGCTGTCGGCAGTTTGCCGCTGAGATACCTCGCCGCGGCCGTTCTGGCGCGGCTCGCCGACGAGGGAGCGCGCGTCGCGCTGGTGTTGCTGGCCCTCGAGCAAACCGCCAGTCCAGCCTATGGTGGCGCGTTGATCGCGGCGTTCATGCTGCCGCACGTCCTGGCTGCGCCGGGCGTCGGGGCGCTCGCCGATCGAGCGACCTCGCGGCGCCTGGTGCACGCGCTGGGGCCGCTGATCTTCGCTGCTTCACTGGCCGTGGCCGCCCTCGGCGTAGGCCGCCTGCCTGACCTGGTCGTCTTTGGCGCGGCGCTGCTCGGTGGCTGCGCCACACCGCTCATCAGCGGCGCTTTGACCGGTCTGCTACGCGACCTGGTGCCGCCAGACCGACGTCCGCACGCCTACGGCCTCGACGTTGCGTCCTACAACCTGGCCGGGATCGGCGGGCCGGCGCTCGCCGCCAGCGTGGCAGGGCTGTCCTCACCAGTGACCGCAACCCTCGTCCTGGCGGCGTGCGGCGTGGTCGCGGCGGCTCTGATCGCCACCCTGCCGCTACAGCGGCGAGTGGTCCAGGCACACTCCGCGGCCGGGGCGGTCTGGCGCGGCGTAGCCCTGATGTGGCAGCACCGCGCTCTTCGAGCGGTGACGCTGGCGACCGGTATCGGCACCTTTGGCACGGGCGCATTGCCGCTGGTGTTGGGACTCATTGCCGTCCGCGATGCGCGTCCATGGGAGGCTGGCGTACTGCTGTCTGCGGAAGCCGCGGGCGCGCTCGCTGGCTCGCTGCTGTACGCTCGCCGACCAGTTGGCTCGAATCGACCGGAGCTGGTCGTGATGGCCGGGCTGGCTGTCGCGGCGGTGCCGCTGGCCCTGGCGGCGTGGAGCAGCTCGAACGTCGTCAGTGTGGCGCTCTTCGCGCTCGCTGGGCTGTGCTCCGGGCCGCAGACCGGAGCGTTGTTCGCGACGCGCGATCAGTCCGCGCCGGCCGAGCTGAACACCCAGGTGTTTGCTCTGGGCGCCGGTATGAAAATTAGCGCAGCGGCACTCGGTGCCGCGCTGGCGGGCCAGGTCGCCGCGTTGGAGCCACGACTGTTGTTGCTGATCGTCGCTGGCGCGCAGGTGATCGGTGGCGTGACCGGCCTGGCGCTGTTGCGCTCTCGGGCGACGCCAATCGCGATTTGCACTGGAACGCAGAGTCCGACTCATTGACGAGGGTCGTGTCGGTCGGCCGGCCGAAGCCCAGGCAATCGCCGCCGGCTAGCTCACGCCTTCGTCGTGCAGTTACCTTGTGATCGTGGCCCGAAGCTGAAAGTAGCCATGGACATTGTTGCATTGCGCTCGACGCCGGACGCCATCTCGGCCCTCACGGACCTGCTGGTGGAGGTGGTTGCAAGCGGCGCCTCGGTCAGCTTCATGCATCCGCTGCCACCCGACGAGGCGGCCGCCTTCTGGACCACCTCGCTCGCCGCTGGCGAGGCAGGTGGTCGGGTCGTGCTCGGGGCAATGGAAGGCGAGCGGCTGCTGGGTACGGTGACCCTGCATCTCGACTGCCCGCCGAATCAGCCACATCGCGGCGAAATCGCCAAGTTGATGACCAGCCTCGGCTGCCGCGGTCGCGGCATTGCCCGCGCATTGATGGTCGAAGCGGAGCGGATCGCTCGTCTACGCGGGCGGACGCTGCTGACGCTGGACACCGCCACAGATGGTGGCGCGGGGCCGTTCTACGAAAAGCTAGGCTACGTCAAAGCGGGGATTATCCCCGATTACGCACTGAAGCCCTACGGCGGGCTCTGCGGGACGATCCTGTATTGGAAGCGGATCGGCTCGCCTTGAGCCTGCTCATGTAGCGACGCGGGCCAGAAGCAATCTACGCACCAGGTCGGCTGGAACAGGCCTGTCTAGAGGGAAGCGGATGGTGCCCTTGGACGTGCCAAAGGCGCGGAGCTCGTCGGCAAAAGCGTCCATCGGCATCCCGTACAACGCAACGTGCTTCTTTGCCGCGCCGAAATGGGCGATGGCCACGCCGAGCTTGTATGTCGGCATGCCATAGCTGATGACCTCGAGCGCGTCAGGGACGGCGGCACGAATAATCGTGCGCAGCTCACGCAGCCTGGGCTGCGCTTCGCGTGACTGCGCGGCGATGTAGTCGTCGACGTTGCTGAACGGAGCCAGTGGTCTACTTGGGCGGGTGCGGTGCGTACCAGTCGAACCAGGCCGTATGGGCCAGGATCTGGGCACGCTCTTCACGGGCTTTGCTCGCCACGGCGTGGGCCTTTCGGTCTGCGGCGGCGGCTTTGGTGTCGGTGCAATCGTTCGGGTGTGTGTGTTTGATCGGCACGAAATGGGATTCCCCCAAGCACAGTATGCGCTCTGGACGATGTCAAGCGCGAAATTACGGATTCGATGCCGGCGTACTGCTCAGGTGGGCGGCGTATACAGCTCCTGAAAGGGTCCGATCTGGGGATACAGGTCGGCGGCGAGAACCGACAGGATCTGCCGCAGGTGATCCAGATCGTGGTAGGCCCACTCGGCGACGTACGTGTCGACGGTCAGGCGCCCGAAGCGCGGATGCTCGATGATGTGCGAGCGCTGCTCTGGAGTCAGCTTCCGCAACCAATCGAGGTTTTCGACGCGTGCATCGGCCCACTCGTTAGACATGCTGCGTGGATCGCCTGGGGGCGGCGGTGGTGCTGTCGACGCTACAAAGTGCGACTGGTTGTCATGCGCGGCAAGACGCACGCGAGGCGCCATCGTTCGGGTTTCGGCATTCAGCAGGTGCGCCAGGACCTCCCGCGGCGACCATGCGTTTTCGGCGGGGCGCTCGTCCTGCGCCGACCGCGGTAGATTGCTGACGATCGCGGACAGAACGGGGGGTGTGCCTGCCAGGATGTCGAGGGCACGCTCGAAGCTCAACTCGGCCACCCGCTGATTCTAAGCCGCTCCCGCGCCTGGCCCGTCGTGGAGAAGGCGGTGGCGAGTAGGCTACCTGGAAAGAGATGGGCGAATTGCTGGCTATCGGCAGCGCCGTGGCCTGGGCGTTCACCTCGATTGCCATGCGGCCGATCGTCGGTCGAGCACTCTGGCGCTCTAGCGTGCTGCGGATGGTGATCTGTACCGCGATGCTGACGATGTATGCGTGGCCGACGGGCGCCCTGACCCGCGCGGCTGCCGCGCCAACGGAAGCCTGGCTGTGGCTGCTCGGCTCGACGATCAGCTCGATTGTCATTGGCGACTCGCTGTACTTCATGGCCGCTGGTCGCATCGGCGTGGCGCGGGCCCTGCCGATCGCGTCCTCGTTTCCATTGCTGACCACGGCCGGCGCGGTGCTGCTGCTCCATGAGCCGCCGACGCTGGCCTTGCTCGCCGGCAGCGCGCTCGTCGTGTTGGCGGTCGCCCTGATCGGTGGTGAGCGCGCCCACGGCAACGGTCGCAACGACGTGGTCGGTCTGCTGCTGGCAGGTCTGGCGGCCTGTATGTGGGCGACTTCTGGGCTGTTCCTCGGGCCAGCGTTGCGTTTGGTCGACCCGACCGCGGCCAACACCCTCCGCTTCGGTCTGGCGACCGTGCTGTTCAGCGTCTATCTGGTGACCGCACGACCGGCAGAGCACTTCGATCGTCGCCTGGCGTGGTTGAGCGTTGCGGCGGCCATCGGCACGCTCTGCTCATCGTGGCTGTTTCTGGGCGGTATTGCCGCTGCTGGAGTAGCACGCGGGGTCGCGTTGAACGCTACCTCGCCTGTGTTTTCGGCAATTCTGGCGGCGGTGGTGCTGCGCGAACGCGTCAGCCGCCGCACAGCGCTCGGGATAGCCTCAAGCGTCTTCGGGACCATCCTCCTGGTGGTGTAAACGCTCGCAGTCGTTTTCTACGCACTAAACGTGTTCGCTGCTCGCGCGCCGAGCACCTTCGACGAGTGCCGCGAGCTTGGCCCAGGCCAGTTGGGGATGAATGCGGCCGCCCATGCCGCAGTCGGTGCCGGCGATCACGTTCTCTGCACCGACCAGGTGTACGAAGCGTCTGATCCGTTCGGCAACCAGGTCGGGATGCTCAATCAGATTCGTGGAATGGGTGACGACGCCTGGTACGAGGATCTTGCCAGCGGGCAGCCGCACGTCCTCCCAGATGTGGTATTCGTGCTCGTGCCGCACGTTGGCGGCCTCGAACAGATACGCACCTGCTTTGACCGCCAGCATGATGTCGACCGCGTCGCGCATCGGCAGGTCGTAGGCATGTGGACCGTGCCAGCTGCCCCAGCAGATGTGATACCGAATCTGCTCCTCCGGAATGTTGCTGAGGGCATGATTCAGCACTTCCTGGCGCAGCATTGCCCTTGTTTTAAATGCCTCGAGGCCCATCTGCAGACCGATGCGGTCCCACAAGGCGACCGTCCAGGCATCGTCGATCTGGACGAGCAAGCCGGCCCGCGCGATCGCTTCATATTCCTCTTTGAGCGCATCGGCGAGCGCGTACAGGAACTCTTTTTCATTGGCGTAGAACTCGTTGCTGCGATACACCTCCAGGCTGGCTGGGGCAGTTACGGGCAAAAAGGCCTCGACGACGCGGTCCTGCACCGGCCGCAGCGCCGCCAGCAGGTGGGCGATGTCGTCGCCGACCAGCGTCTGGCCGACATACGTGATGGGTGCTGTGGCGAAAAAATGGAC
>DASYKL010000605.1:0-2762 GCA_035995405.1 Chloroflexota bacterium | reverse complement strand
CCTGCTGCGGTTGGGGTTTGCGGCGGACGATTTTCGCGACGGCGGCAGCGATCGGGTTGTCGACGCGATCGTCGCCTGGGGTGACGCATCGCAAGTCATGGAGCGGGTCCGCGCCCACCACACCGCCGGCGCCGACCACGTCTGTATCCAGGTGCTGACCGAGCCAGCCCAGGACCTCGAGCAATCCATGGCCGCCTGGCGCCAACTGGCTGCTGTCGCGCGCCGCTAACGACCCGTGACGCTCGCCACCTCGCGCAGCGCAGACCTCACCAGAGGCGCTGCGCTGATCGCCGCGGCACGAGATCTCCAACCGCGCATTGCCGCCGTCGCCGAACAGATCGATCGCGAGCGGTGCCTGCCGCCAGACCTTGTCGAGGCACTGTTCGATGCTGGCCTGTTCACGATGCTGCTACCCGCGTCGCTCGGTGGCTCTGAAATCAATCTGCCGACATTCGTAAAAGCGGTGGAAGAGGTCGCTCGGGCAGACGCCAGCGTTGCCTGGTGCGTCGGCCAGGCCAACGGGCTGGCGGCATACATGGCCTACCTCGACCCGGCCGCGGCACGCGAGCTATACGCCGGCCAACGGACCATCCTGGCCAACGGCCCTGGCGAAGGTAATCGCCCCGGCAACGCGGTCAAGACAGACGAAGGCTATCGGGTGACCGGTCGCTGGATGTTCGCCAGCGGCATCGGCCACGCCACCTGGCTGCTGGCGATCTGCAATCTCGTCGATAGCGACGGCAACCCGATAAAAAACGCGAACGGCTCACTCGCCGAGCGCTTGCTCGTGCTACCCAAAGCAGCTGCCACGCTGCATGATGTGTGGCAGGTCAGCGGCCTGCGCGGAACGGGCAGTCAATCGTTCAGCTTCCACGACGTAGTCGTCCCAGCCAACTACGTCATCCATTTCGCGCCCAATGACCGCCGCGAGCCCGGACCGCTGTATCGGTACTCCAACAACGGCATCTTCGGTCCAGCGTTCGGCTCGGTCGCACTGGGGATCGCGCACACCAGCCTGGTTGAATTGATCGATTTCGCCGGCGGCAAGATCCCGCGCGCCGTCGATCGCTCGATCCGCGAGAACCCCGCGGTCCAGGCCGCCGTGGCGACCGCGCAAGCGCGTCTTGGCGCGGCACGCGCGTACCTGCAGCAAACACTCGTTGAGGTCTGGGATGCCTCGGTTGCAAACGGGGCGCTCGATACCGATCAGCGCGTCGCCGTTCGCCTGGCGGCGACGCACGCGACGCAAGAAGCTGCCGCCGTCGTGGACACGCTCTATACGCTGGCCGGCTCGCATGCCATTTTCGAGAGCGGGCCGTTCGCGCGACGCTTCCGCGACGTCCATGCGGTGACCCAGCAGCTGCAGGCGCGGCGAGCGCACTACGAACATGTCGGTCGCTACCTGCTCGGGCTGGAGCCCGCGCCCATGTTCCTGTAAAGCCCGCCAGAGGCCGCCAGAAGTGGCGCGACTGGCCGCGCGGAACGCCTCGATGTAATATGTCTGTCACCGATAGATATGTCCACCGCTGTCACCCCCGATCGCGACGCCCGAGCCCTCTACGATCCATCTCTGACCCCCGAGCTGGCCAAAGTCCTGGCCCGCATCGGCCGCAACTTGCGCTACCGCACCCGCGCCGCACGCGAAGCACTCGACGTCACACACTCCGAAAGCGAGCTGCTGCGACTGCTCGATCGGCGACCTGGTCTGCGCGTCCACGAAGCAGCGCTCGAGCTGGGCGTCGCCTCCAATTCGGTCAGCACGCTCGTCAAACAGCTCAGTCGGGCCGGCCTGATCGCCCGCACTACCGATCCGCTGGACGGTCGCGCGGCATGCCTGCATCTGACGCCGCTGGCCGTCGAGTGGGTGACCCGCGTTGGCAACGCCCGCGAGGAAGTCATCGATCGCGCCCTGTCTTCCCTGGCGGACGATGATCGGGCAGCCCTTGAAGCGGCCGTCTCCGCGTTGGCTCATTTCGCCAAAGCGATCTCTCGCCCGGACGGAGCGGTGGTCGCCCGATGA
This sequence comes from Chloroflexota bacterium, assembly GCA_035995405.1. GTDB lineage: Bacteria > Chloroflexota > UBA6077 > UBA6077 > CF-72 > CF-72. The sequence goes on along the minus strand of DASYKL010000605.1, from coordinate 742 downwards.
AGACGCTGCTCCGCATTCTGCCCTTTTATAAGGACTACCGTCTGCTCCTGATCGCCGGCTACATCGCCGTGATCGGGAACGCCTTCTTCAATCTGGCAGTGCCGTATCTCATCGGCATCGCTGTCGATCAAGGCGTGGCGCACCAGGACGTGAACCAGCTGATCGTCTTGAGCGTCGGCATTGTGGTCGCCAGCGCGCTGCGCGGCTTGTGCGCCTTCGGCCAGAACTATCTCGGTGAAACGGCAGCCCAGGGTGGCAGTTACCAGCTACGTCGGGCGCTGTACACGCATATCCAGCAGCTGTCGTTCAGCTTCCACGACCAGGCCCAAACGGGTGACCTGCTGACGCGGTCGATGTCCGACGTCGAGCAGCTCAAAAACTTCATGGGCCGCGGCCTGCTGATGATCTGCAACCTGCTCCTGCTGGTCGTCGGTGTGGCGATCGCGCTGCTGGCGATGAACTGGAAGCTGGCGCTGCTGTCGCTGGTCATTCTGCCGGTGCTGTACTGGCGTGCCGCGTCGTTCAGCCGCTCGATGCGACCGCTGTTCCGCGCCGTTCAGGACCAGGTGGCCAGGGTTGCCACGCAAGTCCAGGACAACGCCGCGGGCGCCCGCGTCGTCAAAGCGTTCGGCCAGGAACAGCGTGAGATCGAGCGCTTCGACGCTGAGAACGAAACCCTGTACCAGCGCTATCTCGATTCGGCCAAATTGCAATCGTTCAACACGCCCTTGCTGAACTTCAT
>DASYKL010000604.1:0-4844 GCA_035995405.1 Chloroflexota bacterium | reverse complement strand
TGCATTCTGATTGTCGGCGGCGTACAGATCGGCACACCGTGGCTCGCCGCGGTCGCGATTCCGGTCACCATCCTGTGGGTCGTCGGGATGACCAATGCCTTCAACCTGCTCGACAACATGGATGGTCTGTCCGCTGGGACGGCCGTCATCGCCGCGGCGTTCCTGTGCGCGTTCAGCATCTCGGTCGGCAACGTCACGTTGGCGATTCTGTGCCTGGCGGTCGCTGGCGGTGCGCTGGGCTTCCTCATTTACAACTTCAATCCGGCCCGCATCTTTATGGGCGATTCCGGGAGCATGTTCCTCGGCTTCACGCTGGGTGGGATCGCGTTGCTCGGCTCGCGCGAGATGGCCTCTGACATCTTTTTCGTGCTGTTGGTGCCGGCGGCCATGATGGGCTTGCCCATCTTCGACACGACGCTGGTCACCATCATGCGCACGCTCGAAGGTCGGCCGCTGTCGCAAGGTGGTCGGGATCATCTCAGCCATCGCCTGGTTGCGGTCGGCCTGAGCGAACGGCAAGCAGTGCTGGTGCTGTACGTCCTGGCCGCGAGTTTCGGCAGCCTGGGCCTGGTGGCTCGCTCGGCCGGCGTGTGGCTCAGTCTGTTGCTGGCCGGCATCTATCTGGCAATCGCCGTGCTGTTCGGGGCCTTTTTGGCTCAGGTGCGGCTCTATGACCCGGTGCAATTCGCCGAGCGGTCAGCCTCACTCATCAACAGGCCCGTGGTCAACGGCATGATCATGTTCAAGCGGGAGTTGGGCGAGGCGGCACTCGATTTCGTGCTGGTCTGTGTCGCCTATCTTGGCGCGTTCGTCCTGCATTACGGCTTCCCCAACCCGGCCGCCCCAGGCCGCGACCCGTATCTCGACATCCCGCAGATGCTGTCGAGCTCGCTGGCCATTGTGCTGGTTGTCAAAATGTCACTGCTGCTGGTCTTCCAGGCTTACCGCGGCATGTGGCGGTATCTCGGCATCTCCGACCTGATGACGCTGGCCAAGGTGACGCTGCTGGGCAGCGCCATTCTCGTCGTGGCCCTGCCCTTTGTGGTGCGCAGCGTGGTCATCCCACGGTCTGTTTTAGTGATCGATTTCCTGCTGTTTACGTTTCTCCTGGTCGGCTCACGCGTGCTGTTCGCGGCGCTGAACGACTCGTTCATTCGGCTGCAAAGCCGCTGGCAGCCGCACGTGCTGATTGTCGGCGCCGGCGACATGGGCGAGCTCGTGCTGCGCTCGATGATTCGCTCGCGGCCGGCCGCCTACCGGCCAGTCGGCTTCCTTGATCCCGATCCGACGACCCGCAATCGAACGATGCACAACGTCCGCGTGATCGGCACACCCGACGATCTGGCTACTGTCGCGAGCCAGTTCGACGTCGACCTGGTGATCCTGGCCCTCGCGCCGGCGTACGCCGATCTGGCCGAGCGCATGCGCCTCCACTGCGACACTCTCGGCCTGCCGGCATTCATGGCGACGACGTTCGTCGAGATGCACTTTGCCGGGCTACCCATCTTGCCGGCGCCCGAGCCGCCGACCGCCGAGCTCGTCGAACCAGGCCACTAGTGGCCATCCCCGTCACTGTCGGCCGACGCGCGACGCGCCCCTCGGCAGTTTCCGACGCTGCCGTGTCGGATGACCTTCGCCTGCGCCGCTTTGGCCATAGCTATACCTGGATCGTCCTCGGTCTGGCCCTCGTCGCACTGCTCAGCCGCGTCTACACGACCAATAGCCTGGCGGGCGAGCCGACCTCAGACGAATACCTGTACGCCATCCATGCCCGTGACCTGGCTCGCGATTGGTCTTCGGGGCAGAGCGTGTCCCTCGAGGACCTCGGCGTCGAAGGCCGCTCGGTGGCCGTGGAATCGGCGGCGCTGTCGTTCATTGTGCCCTGGGATCCGCTCACAGTCGGACGGACCATGCAGGCTTTGTTCAACGCGCTGTGTATTCCGGCGACGTTTGTGCTCGGTCGACAGATCGGCCTGACGCGGTCGGCTGCGCTGGTCGCGGCGGTGTTGTTGATGGCGGTGCCGGAGTTTCAGGAGCTGGCCTGGCGGTTCTGGACCGACAGCCAGGCGACGTTCCTCAGCCTGGTCTATCTGTCAGCGCTGGTGTCGTTCATTCGCCGCCCGGCCGTCTTGAGCGGCGGTCTCGGCTTGTTGTGCCTGAGCTTGCTCTTGCTGACGAAGGAAAGCGCCGCGGTCACGTTTGCGCCGTTCCTGGTATTGGCCATCGCGATTCCTATGAGCCGTCGGCTGACGTCTTCTGGGCGGCGGAATGCGCTGCTCGCGGCTGGTCTGGTCTGCCTGGCTTTTGCGGGCCTGGGCGTGCTGCTCGCTCGAGCGCCGGGCGACCTGGCGCGCAATGCGCTACTGCAGAAAACGTTCGGCGCCGGCCCGCTGATCTTCAGCAGCGTCCGCGACGCAGTGCCCAAGATTCCCGACTACTCGCAGCAATTGGTCAGCCTGATCGGCCCGACGCAGCTTGGGACCGGCTTTTTATGGGCCACGCTGATCGGGTTCGCCTGGCTGATGATCCAGAGCGTGGTGGCACTTGTGACGACGCGACCACGGTTGACCCCATGGGTCGTCGGCTGGCTGGTAGCTGTGGCGGTGTGGACGCCGGCGATGATCACCCCGTCGCGCGACATGGCCATGCTCAAGCTGTCGGATCCGTGGGTCGCGGTTGCCGCTGGTGGGCTGATGGTGGCCGTGGGGACGGTCGACCTGTACTTGCGGAACGCTCGGCGACCGGGGTGGGGTCTGGCCCTGTTGGGGCTCGTCGTCCTGGCTGTGCTGGCGGAGCGCCTGGTCATCGCCGTGACACCGAAAGTCAGTAACGCGGCGCTGACGTTTCGATCGTTGATGCCCATCGTGCCATTGTTTGCGCTGGTGGCTGGGGGTGGGGTGTGGGCGGCGGCCGGCGCACTGGCGCTGTTGATTCCGACCGCCCGGACGGCTCGCGCATTCGTCGCGGTGGTCGGGGCGGCGTTGCTGGTGGCACTGTGGTCGCCATTGCTGCGCGAGCGACTGTCGAATCAGCCGCTGCTTGGTCGGGTAGCCGACCGCGGAGCGGATCCGGATACGCCGCAGGGGTTGCGGGTCGAGGCGCTGGTCGAGGCTCAGTCGTGGCTGCAGGCCAATCTGCAGCCGACCGACTTGATTCTGACGGGGATTCCGCGACACCTGGCCTGGTATGCCGACCTGGGGGTGGCCGGCTACGACAACCTGATCGACCTGAATTCGCAGGTGCGCACGGAAGAGCAGAAGCGGCAATACATTCTGGACCGCGTCGGCCCTAAGGGCGTGACGTATGTGGTCGACTTCAATGTGAGCTGGACCGATCCGGGTGGGGACGCTGCGCGCCAGTGGCGTCAGACGTACGAGACGCTAGCCAATCGGCCAAACCTCGAGGCGGCGTACGTCAAGCGCGACAAGTTCGGCAACCCGGTGCTGTACGTCTTGCGGAACCACGGCTACGCCCTGGCGCCAGGCCACTGATGTGGGGCTAGGTGCCGTACTTGGCGACGGCGCGTTGGGCGGCGCCCAGGCGGTCCTGGAGGTAAGGGCTGTCGGGCTGGAAGATCAGCGCTTGCTGAAACAGGTCTCGCGCGTCGCTGAATGTGCGGGCTCGCATTGCCGCTTCGGCCTGGTCGGCGAGCGTCCGGGCCCGAAAATCGTCCAGCACGGCCAGCGTGCTCTGAGCATATGTCTGCATCACCACGTCCTCAGTCGAGCGACCCCACGCCGCGTAGGCACGGGCAGCTAGCGTGTACCCCTCCTGGGCGAAGCCGAGGTCGCGGTACAGATGAGCGATCTGCAGCGTATCGAACGGGTCGAGCCGTGGCACCTGGGCGGCATGGTTGAGGGCATCGAGCGCGCCGGCATCGTCGTAGCGCGCCGAGCGCACCCGAGCCAATTCGCGCAACACGGCCGGATGCCCTGCTGACTGTGTCAACGCCAAAGCGAGCGTGCTTTCGGCATCCGCCAAGGCAACGGCGCGGCCAGGCGCCTGGGCTTCCATCGCCAGCGCCTGGTTCACCTTCAGACCGCCCAGGTCGAGCAGAGCCTGTGCTCGTCCAGCCGGCGTCACGAGGAACGCGACCAGTGCCGCCGCAGCCAACCCAACCGCGCCGACGAGCGTGCGCCGCACCCACCGCGAGAGAGCGGTCAAAGCCGCGGGTGAGAGCGCCGAAACGATCGCGGCAAGGCCCAGCAGCAGGATGGCAGTGCCAACGTTCGTCGTCACCACCTGGTCAGTCAAACCGTGCGCTGTGAGCGCCCCGACAATGCCCAGCCCGGCGATCAGCAGCGGTCGACGGCCCGCCACCACGCGGTCTCGTCGTGCCAGTAGCGCCGCCGCCACCGCGACCAGCGGCACCAGCAGCATCCCCAACGCGCCGAGCGGTCCCATCTCCAGATAACTCTGCACGAAGGTGTTGTGGGCATAAAAGACGCGCTCCGGGTCGGGATTGATCTCGTACAGCAGCGTGGCCCGAAACGCGGTATCGAGCCCCAGGCCCGTGCCGGTCAGCGGATACTCGGACAGCAGACGGACCAGGTCGCTCCAATAGGTGAGTCGGCCGGCGGTCGAGCTGAACTCGAGACCTTTGTCCAGAATGCCGACGGCGGTCACGATCAGCGCGAGCGGCGCACCGACAAGCGCCAGCAGTGCATAGCGGCGCGGCCAGGCGTACAGACCAATGGCACCGAGACCAGCCGCGAGTCCGGTAAGGCCACCGCGCGCGCCCGCCGCGACCAGCACCACCAGGCTGAACGCAATGACGCCGAGCAAAAGAAAGGTTCCAGGGGAACGAAGATTGCGCAATCGCTCGAGGACCAGCGCGCCACAGC
>DASYKL010000603.1:0-14519 GCA_035995405.1 Chloroflexota bacterium | reverse complement strand
TGTACTTCTGGTCGCTCTCGCCGCAGGCCGGCTTGCTGTACCCGCCCGCGTGGGTCAGCGCGTACGAGATCTACGCGATTACCGTGTACGCGTTTGCCATCGTCGGCGCGCTCGCGATTGTGCGAAGCGGCACGACCGAGGAGCGCAACCTACTTGGCATGCTGCTGACGATTGGTCTGGGCCTGGCGGTTGTCCACGCGCTGGCGTATGTGGAAGGCCGCCACCGCTGGGGGATTGAGCCGCTGCTGCTCCTGCTGACCGCGCGTGGCGTCTTCAGTGTGGCCGGCGCGTTGTTCGTGCCCACGCGCGGCAGTCAATTACGCGGCGTACGTCGAGTGAGCGCCAGGAAGCTCACCACGAGCAGCAGGACGAGCAGCGCCGAATAGAACAGGCTCAAGGCCAGATCGACAGCACCTAAGGGCATGGCCAGGTTCACGGAGATGGTACGGCAGGGGCTGGGGCTGGGATGGGTTCCTCTTCTTCTGCATCGAATGGCCAGCCACTCTACGCGGCGACGTGATCGGTGTATTGTCGTCGCGCGTATTGAACGCAGCGCAGGGGGACACAATGACGCAGATTCCGCAGCGAATGGCGGCCCAGATCGACGGCGATTTCATCGTTTTCTTGATCGGGATGCAGATCAACAAGCCGTGGAAGATTCACAAATGGCTACCCGTGGCGCTGGCCATGCCGCGGATGCTGAAGGAACTGAAGGCGCAGCCTGAGTCAGGGTTTCTGGGTGCGATCACCGGGTTTCCAGCCATCATCCAGTACTGGCGGTCGTTCGAGCACCTCGAGCGATACGCCCGATCCGCCGACCAGAGCCACTGGCCCGCGTGGGTCGCGTTCAACAAACGCGTCGGTCGGAGTCGAGGCGACGTCGGCATCTGGCACGAAACCTACCGCGTCGCCGCGGGGCAGTATGAAACGGTCTATTCGGGCATGCAGCCGTTCGGACTGGGCAAGGCGGGTCGCCTGGAGTCGGCGTCGGGCAACCGGGAGACTGCCCGAGGTCGAATCGAGGCTAGCGTCTGACACTCGCCTGAGAGGAATCAAAAACGGCCCCCATCAAGGATGGGGGCCGTTTGGAGGCGACGGGCGGATTCGAACCGCCGATCGCGGTTTTGCAGACCACTGCCTTGCCACTTGGCTACGTCGCCGGGAACGAGACGCAAGTCTACCAAATGACAACTGTCTGGCGTGGCCGGCCCTTGCCGCGGGCGGGTATAGTTCGCAACCGTGTCAGATCGCGCTACTCGCTACGGAATGATTCTTCTTGATGGCGGCTCTTCGATCCTGCGTGCGCGGGGCGAGCCGATTGTGTTTCGGTCGCCTGAGGAGACCATTGAGTACGCTCGGCTCCACGACATTCAGAAGTGGATGGTGTACGGCGATCGTGAAGGGTGGTGGCCAATCTATACCCAGGAAGGGCCGGTAAACCCGCCGCCGCCACCGAAGGAGCGGGTCGACATCTCGCTCCACTAGAGACTGGGCGGACGTGCCGCCCTGTGGACGAGCCTTCGCCTCAGGCGCTCGTGGTGGGCGCGCTGGTTTGGCGAAGGCCGTAGTGGCGATCGTTCTGGACCAGGCGTTCAACCATCTCCTGCGGCAGCAACAGCCATTGGCAGCCGCCGCCGGGACACCACTCGGCTAGCTGTTCGCGTACTTGCTCCAGCGTCAGCGGCTGATTGGCATTGGCCAGGAAGATCCGAAAAATCGCCTCGAGCGTCGGCATGTCCCGATGGATGTAGTTTTTCGCCCGGCCGCAGTGCTCGCGAATGACTTTTAGCGGGTCGCTGCCATAGGTCGAGCGTTGCACTTCGAACCGCATCCGCCCGGTGGCTTTATCGAAGACCGGCGCACGCTCCTCGACCTCCTGGCCTACTTTCGCCCGGCAGGTATCGCACATCCGCGCTCGGACGACGTCATCAAACGACAGGTTGTTCTCGTCGAACCAGGAAGGATCGGCGTGGTAATAGCGTGCCTCTTCGAGGCTGTCACTCGCGCCGCCGACGTCGGCTAAGCTCCGCGAAGTATCGATCACAGTGGTGGGTCCTTTAGGTGATGGGACTCTCTAGCCGGCGGCAGCCTGGGCGAGTACCTCATCAGAAATATGAACGTTCGTATAGACACGCGTGACGTCGTCGAGGTCTTCGAGGCGCTCGACGAGCCGCATGACAGCCGCGGTCTGGTCATCTGGCAGTTCGAGCTGCGTCTTCGGCACCATGGCCACTTCGGCGCTGGAGATAACTGCGCCGGCTACTTCGAGGGCCTGTCGGACTTCGTCGACCTGCGTCGGGTCAGTCAGAATCTCGACGTCGTTGCCATCGACGCTGAAGTCGTCGGCACCAGCATCAATAGCTTTCAGGGCTAGCTCCTCGGGGTCGTCGCCCTGGCGCGGTTGGGCGTAGATCACGCCGTGTGATTCGAAATTCCAGGCGACTGAGCCAGACTCGCCCAGGGAGCCACCCCCGCGCGTCAGTGCGGCGCGCACTTCGGCAACGGTGCGGTTGCGGTTATCCGTGGTCGCCTCGATCAGCAAGGCGGCCCCGCCGGCGCCATACGCCTCGTACACGACTTCTTCCAGTGCTGCGCCTTCACCGCCGCCGACACCGCGCTGGATCGCGCGCTGAATGGTGTCCATCGGCATGTTGGCTTCACGCGCACGATCGACCGCCATCCGCAGCCGAGCGTTCCCGGCGGGATCAGCGCCACCGCCTTCGCGGGCGGAGACGGAAATTTCTCGCCCTAGCTTGGTGAAGATCTGGCCACGCTTGACGTCGTTCGCGCCTTTCGCGCGTTTGATCTGGGCCCACTTGCTATGACCTGACACTAGATCGCTCGCCTCCCTTGGTTCAGGCACGCGGGCACGGACAGGCTGGCGCCCGCCAGCTTTGCCCAGTTTAGCAAATAGGGCCATTCGGCCCGCCCCCTTACGTTTGGACGCCGAATGATGACGCCCAACGCAGAAGGCGGTCAGTAGGACAGGGCTGGCTGGCGACTGCGCGGCCGCATGACCTCGACCAGTATCAGCCCAGCCAGGAAACCGCCGATATGGGCCCAGACCGCGACGCCGCCAGAGGTCTGCTCGCTGGTTGCGCCGAGCGACATCACGCCGGACAGGAATTGGGTAGCGAACCAGAAGATGATCAGAAACGCGGCGGCGATGCGGGGAACGAGCACGATTGGGCCAATGAAGATGAGCGTGCGGACCCGGGCGTGCGGGAACAGCCGCAGGTAAGCAGCCAGCACGCCGGCAATTGCGCCTGACGCGCCAACGCTGGGAATGGTCGAGCTGTTGTTGACCACGATGTGGGTGATCCCGGCGATCACGCCGCACAGCAGGTAAAACAGCAGGAAACGGAGATGGCCAAGTCGGTCTTCGACGTTGTCGCCAAAGATGAACAGGTACAGCATGTTCGAGGCAATGTGCAGCAGCCCGCCGTGCAAGAACATGCTGGTAAAGAGCGTCGTCCAGGGCATGCCGAGTGGTGGTGGCGGACCGACGAGCACGCCGCGGGTGAATTCCACAGGGACCACGCCGGCGGCCAGGAAGAGGTTGTCGAGCGAGCCCGTATCGCCGACGCCGAGCTCAAAGACGAAGACGATGATGTTCAGCAGGACGATGCTGAGCATGACCCAGGGGAAGGAGCGCCGCCGTTCGCCGGGGTCGTCTCTGAGCGGAATCATGTGCGCCCTGCGACCAGCAAGCAGTTCACGGGGGTCATCCGGGTCCCTTCGTATACTAGTTGGTCTCCGCTCACAACGCTGGCATCTGTGAGGAGTCCCACCGCACATGAAAGAATATGCACCCGCGCAGCTACGCAACGTCGGTCTGTTCTCGCATGGTGGCGCGGGCAAGACGACGCTGAGCGAAGCTTTGCTGTTTCGCGCGGGGGCCATCACGCGGATGGGCTCGATCGAAGATGGCAACACCACGAGTGACTTCGACCCCGAAGAGCTGAAACGGCAGATGTCGGTCAGTCTGGCCGTGGCCCCCCTCGAATGGCAGGGCCATAAGGTCAACCTGCTCGACTCGCCCGGCTACGCCGACTTCTATGGTGAAGTGGCCGAGGCCGCGCGCGTCGTCGACAGCGCGCTGGTCGTCGTCGATGGCGTCGCCGGACCGCAGGTCGGAACCGACGCGATCTGGAAGCGCATCGCCAACCTGCCGCGGCTGCTGGTCATCAACAAGATGGACCGCGAGAACGCCGACTATCGCTCCGCGCTCGACGCCTTGCGCGAGCGCTACGGCAAAGGCGTGGTGCCGCTGTCCTTTCCGATCGGCCGAGCCGATGGCCTCACAGGAGTCGTCGACCTACTCGCCGGTAAGGCGTACCTGGCGGGCAGCCAGACGCCGCAAGCGGTGCCCGATTCAGAGCAGGGCACCATCGATCAATTGCGCGAAATGCTCATCGAGAGCGCGTGCGAGCTCGACGACGATTTGATCAACAAATACCTCGAAGGCGAGGAGATCACCGCCGACGAGCTCTCCAAAGCCGTCAGACAGGGCGTGCGCGACACCAAGCTCTTTGCCGTGTTCGCCGCAGCCGGCAGCAAGTCTGTAGGCCTCGAGCCGCTGCTGAACGCGCTGGTCGAGCTGTTGCCCTCGCCGGTGGACGCGCCGGCGCTGCTGGCCGACGGCTCGACGGCCGAGGCGTCAGACAAGCTCGCCGCACTGGTGTTCAAGACGGTGTCCGATGCGAATATCGGTCGACTGAGCTACGTCCGTGTCTACTCAGGCACGCTGCACGCGGATAGCCACGTGTGGAGCGTCGAGAAGGGCAAGGACGAACGCGTGGGCCAGGTGTTCCACGTGCGCGGCAAGAACCAGGAGCCGGCGCAGCGCCTCGTGACTGGCGACATCGGCGTGATTCCGAAGCTCGCCGAGTCAATCACCGGCGACACGCTGTCGAACAAAGAGGGCGCTATCACGCTGGCGGGGATCGACTATCCGGCCGCGGCGTACTTCGCCTCGGTCCATCCGAAGTCGCGCAACGACGTCGATAAGCTCAGTACGGCGATGACGCGGCTACTCGAAGAAGATCCGAGCTTGCAGATGCATCGCGAAGCGTCGACCAATGAAGTCATCCTGTCGGGGCTCGGGGATTCCCACCTCGAGGTCGCGACACAACGCTTACAGCGCAAATTCGGCGTCAACGTCACACTGGACGTTCCGAAAGTCGCCTACCGCGAGACGATCACGGGCAAGGCGGCGGCCGAGGGGCGGCACGTGCGGCAGTCGGGTGGACACGGGCAGTATGGCGTGGTCAACCTGGAGATCGAGCCGACGAATCGAGGCGAGGGTTTTCAATTCGTCGACAAGGTGGTCGGCGGGGTCGTGCCACGGCAATTCATTCCGGCCGTCGAAAAAGGGGTCCGCGAGTCGCTCGAGCAGGGGGTGATCGCGGGCTACCCGGTGGTCGACGTGCGATGCATGCTCGTGTTTGGCAAGTACCACCCCGTTGACTCGAACGAAGCGGCGTTCAAGACGGCTGGGGCGGTAGGCTTCAAGGCCGCGTTCACGCAGGCGCACCCGGTGTTGTTGGAGCCCGTGATGCGCGTCGAGGTGACGATTCCGAGCGAATTTGCTGGCGACATCATGGGCGATCTCAATACGCGGCGGGCCCATATCCGAGGCATGAATCCTGATGGCCCCAACACGATCGTCGAAGCGACCGTGCCGCAGAGTGAGATGCTCAGATACGCCACCGACTTGCGCTCCATGACGCAAGGACGAGGGACGTACACGATGCAGGTCTCGCACTACGACCCTGTGCCGGCGCAGGTCCAACAGAAGATCATCGACGAGCGGAAGAAGGAGCTAGAAGCGGAACACCACGCCTGAGTCGCTACGCGGTCGGCCGCTGCTAGCGGCGCGGCTAGTCGGCGCGGCGAAGGAACGTGAGCGTCGCGGGCGACGGCGTGTCGGTGGCGGCGACATCGCCTTGGAGAAGGATTCGGCCTGGTTCGGTGGGGACGGTGGCGCGGACATCACGGGTGGCACCTTTGTGATGGAGCTGCGCCTCGTATGAACCCTGGCGGGGGAGCGCGCGCTGCGGATCAACCGTGAACTCGGACCCGCTGAGGTCGCCGCGGACGCTGTACGGTCGGCCTAGCAGGTCCGCCGCGCCGCGCACCGCGCCTGCAGCCAGGAGCGTCCGAATCGCCGTGCTGCTGACGACCTGGCCCAGCAGTCGATACGGTGGGACGACGTGGAGCGCCCAGCCAGCGGCGCTGCCGAGTTCAGATAAGACACTGATCGTTCCTTGCCTGCCGCGACCCAGCGCAAAGTCGGCCCCCACCCATAGCTCGGCCAAAGGCTGTCGGTCGGCCACCATGCGCATGAACTCGGCCGGTTCTAGCCTGGCGAGCTCCGTCGTGAATGGGCAGATCCAGACCTGGTCGATGCCCGTCGCCCGCAGGACTTCCAGGCGTTCTTCAGGGGTCGAGAGATACATCTGCCGACGCTCCGGGAACAGGACCTGTTCAGGATGCGGATCGAACGTGATCGCCATGCTGCACAGACCGAGGCGGCGGGCGCGGTCGACCGCTTCGCCAATCAGCTGCTGATGCCCGAGGTGGACGCCATCGAAGTTGCCAATTGTGACGATCGCAGGCGATTCGGACTTCATAGAGCCAGACGTGGTCGCAGCACGCTGCCATCGGCCGCGGCCAGGCAGATCAACTGACCCGATGGATCGTAGACCCAGATGGCGTCGCCGTGCAGATCGGCCAGGGGTACGGGCTGGCCGTTGAGCAAGTGGGTTGCTTGTGCAGCATCCGCGGTATAGCGCAGCGCATCGGGCAGGACTGTGCTGGCGGATAGGACGGCATCGGGAAAATCAACCGAGGCGAGCTGATCGAGCGTCGCGGCTTGCTCGAGGCCGAAGGGCCCGACGCGGGTGCGCAGCAGGGCGCCCAGATGGCCGAGCGTACCCAGGGCGATGGCCAGGTCGCGGGCCAGCGCCCGGACGTACGTGCCCTTCGAGCACGTCACTTCCAGCTCCAGGGAGGTTACGTCAAGTGACAGGAGGCGCAGCGCGTGGATCGTGACCGGGCGGGCCGCGAGGTCGATGTCTTCGCCGCGACGCGCTACGGCGTAGGCTCGCTGGCCGGCCACTTTGAGAGCAGAGTACGCCGGCGGTTTCTGAAGAATCTCACCACGGAAGGCGTCGAGCGCTGCTTCCACCGTGTCGGCAGACAGCGCGGGCACAACAGCCGTAGCCGTAACACTGCCCTCGGCGTCGTCAGTTTCGGTGGCACGACCAAGGGCAACCGACGCCCGGTACGTCTTCTGTCCATGCTGGACAAAGTTCGCTAGACGAGTTGCCCGGCCCAGCAGCACTGGCAGGACACCTTCAGCCAGCGGGTCGAGCGTCCCCGCATGACCAACCCGTTTCTGGCCCGCCAGGCGGCGCACCTTCGCCACCACGTCGTGCGACGTCCAGCCGCGCGACTTGTTGACGATCAGGATGCCCGTGCAATCAGGCGTCCGGATGATGCTCGCGTTCCTCTTCGATCGAGCGCATCAAGCTCATGATGCGCGCCCCTGTCTCGAGCGAATGGTCGAGCACAAACTCGAGGTGTGGCGTATGGCGCAGGTCGAGCCGTTCTTTCAGATTGTTGTGCAGAAAGCCAGAGGCGCGTTTGAGGTGCGCTTCGGCTTCTTTGACGACTTCCTCGTCGCCGAACACGCTGAAATAGACCTTCGCCGAGCGTAGATCGGGGGACGTGTCGACGTCCGTTATCGAGATCAGGGCTGACGACAGCGCCTGATCTTTGATCTCGCGCGCCAGGAGATCGGCAATCTCCTGGCGCAGCAGATGGTTGATACGTTCGATGCGGCGCGAAGGCATGGCGGCATTTCCAGCTATGAGCTCAGACGCGTTCGCTCGAGAACATCTCCATGGTGTCGCCTTCGGCGACATCATCAAAGCCATCCAACAGGATGCCGCACTCGAAGCCCTCGCGGACTTCGTTCACGTCATCCTTGACACGTCGCAGAGAAGCCATCGTGCCTTCCCACAGCTGGTTTGCCCCACGCCGCAAGCGGACACGATCGCGGCGATGGACGACACCGTCGGTCACGATGCAGCCCGCGATCACGCGGCGACCAGCCTTGAACGTCTGGCGGACTTCGGTGTGACCATGGATGACCTCCTCGTAGCGAGGCTCGAGCATGCCCGTGAGCATGCCTTCGATGTCTTCCATGACGGTGTAGATGACGCTGTACTCGCGGATCGTGACACCCTGCAGCTCGGCCGCGCGGCGCGCATCGGCTTCCGTCTTGACGTTGAAGGCAATGATCACCGCCTTGGAGGCGACAGCCAGGTTGACGTCGTTGACGTTGACATTGCCCAGGCCCGCATGAATCACTTTGGCCCGCGTCTCGGTTTGATTGCCGAGCTTTTCCAGCGAGCTGGTAATCGGCTCGACGCTGCCCTGAACATCGGCTTTGACGATCAGGTTCAGCTCCTTGATGGCGCCCGTCCGAATCCGTGCAAAGACAGCTTCGAGAGACAGATCGCTTTCACCGTCGCGCTGACCCGCGGCGTTGGCAGTCTCGATGAGCGCCCGTGCGATTTTTTCGTCGCTGACGGCAATGAAGCGGTCGCCAGCGGACGGCACACCACTCAGGCCCAGCACCTCGACCGGAAAGGCCGGCGGAGCGTCTTTGACGCGTTGGCCGCGGTCGTTGAACAGTGCTTTGATGCGCCCCTGGACGTTGCCCGCGACCACCAGATCGCCGATATGGAGCGTGCCGCGCTGAACCAGCAGCGTGGCGACGGCACCACGGCTCTTGTCCATTTTGGCTTCGATGACGGCGCCCTGACCTGGCCGATTCGGATTGGCTTTCGGATCGACCTCCGCTTCGGCAACCAGCTGAATGGTCTCCAGCAGCGTAGTGATACCTTCCTGCGTGCGCGCCGAAACCGGGATGGCTTCGATGTTGCCACCGTACTCGGTCACGACCACGCCGAGATCGGCCAGCTCTTGCTTGACCCGATCCGGGTTAGCTGACGGCAGGTCGATCTTGTTGATGGCGATAATGATCGGCACGTTGGCGGCTCGAGCGTGGTCGATCGCTTCACGCGTCTGAGGCATGACGCTGTCGTCAGCTGCAACGACGATGACTGCGACGTCGGTGACCTGGGCGCCGCGGGCCCGCATGGCGGTAAACGCGGCGTGGCCTGGCGTATCGAGAAACGTGATCAGGCTACCGTTGACTTCCACCTGGTATGCGCCGATGTGCTGGGTGATGCCGCCTGCTTCACCCGCGGCGACGCGGGTCTTGCGGATGAGGTCGAGCAGGCTGGTCTTGCCGTGATCGACGTGGCCCATGATGGTGACCACTGGCGGCCGCGGCTGCAGGAGGCTCGGATCTTCCTCTTCGACGGCAGCAGCGGCAGGGGCAACGGGCTCGGTGGTAGCGCCCTGAGGCGCTGGCGTGGTTGTGGCCGCCGCGGCCGGCGCAGCCGCGGGTGAGGCAGAGCCTTGCTCGCGTACTTCGAAGCCGAGATCGGTGGCGACAACAGCCGCGGTGTCATAGTCGAGCGCCTGGTTGATCGTGGCGACGGTGCCATTGGTGAACAGCGTTTTGATGACCTGAGTGACCGGCACGCCCAGAATGCCTGCGAGATCAGAGACACTGACGACCGACGGTAGCTCGATCGGGCCGACTTGCCCGGCTCGGGCAGCGGTGGCGCTAGCGGCCTCCGCGGCTCGTCGCTCGAAGGCTTCGAGCTGTCCGCGGCGTCCACCGCGTGTCTGGCCTGGTCGGTTTGCGGGTCGCGAACGTTGCATTTGTCGTGGCATAGGGCTTGTTGTGTGTTCCTCTCAGTCGGTTGACGGCGAGCTGGCGACGGGCTCGGCGGTGCCACTCAGCCGTTGGGCATATGCAGTCAGGGTCTGGAGGTCATCCTCCGGGATGGTCTCAATCTTCAAGGCTTTCAGCAAGACGCCACGTTTGAGCGCGGCTTGCCAGCACTCGGGTGTGTCGCACAGATACGCGCCGCGGCCGGAGCGTTTTCCAGACGGGTCGATCGTCACGCTGCCATCAGGGCCGCGGACGATGCGCACGAGCTGCCGCTTGGAGCCTGTCTGGCGGCAGGCGACGCAGGTGCGTTGGGGGACGTGCCGCGGCCGGCTCCCCCGCGCAGGGGGCGCCAGCGGATTACTCCGTCCGCGCCCCGACGGGCTCGGTCTTTTCAGCAGTCTCCGCCACAACGGCCTCGGCCTGTTCGGTCGCCGCGACCTCTTCAGGCTCGGCGACCTCTTCAGACGAAGGCGCCACAGGAGCCGCCGAGGCAGCCACCGCGACATCGCTCTTGATATCGATGCGCCAGCCCGTCAACTTCGCCGCCAGCCGCGCATTCTGGCCTTCTTTGCCGATGGCCAGAGACAACTGCCGTTCAGGAACGATGACTTTGGCCGTCCGTGTCGCTTCGTCGATAGTCACATGGCTGACCTGAGCTGGGCTCAGGGCGTTCGCCACATAAGCCGCGGGATCCTCGTTCCATTCGACGACATCGATCTTCTCGCCGTTCAGCTCGTTGACGATGTTCTGAATGCGCACGCCCCGCACGCCGACACACGACCCGACCGGGTCGATGCCTTCCTGGCGTGCCGAAACGGCCACCTTCGAACGGAAGCCAGCCTCGCGAGCGATGGCTTTGATTTCTACGGCGCCTGAGAAAATCTCTGGCACCTCTTGTTCAAACAGACGCCGCAGCATCAGGCGGTGCGCCCGAGACACGATGATCTGTGGCCCGCGCGGTGTGTCGCGCACTTCGGCCACATAAACCCGCAGTCGCTGGCCCTGGTAGTAGCGCTCCGTCGGCACCTGTTCGGTGCGCGGCATGACCGCTTCAGCCCGATCGATCTCAATGATGACCGTGCCGGCCTCGATGCGTTGGATCACACCGTGGACGATCTCACCTTCGCGCTCGGCAAACTGATTGAAGACGAGCCGACGTTCGGCATCGCGCAGCTTCTGCATGACCACCTGCTTGGCGGTCTGCGCAGCGATGCGGCCGAACTGGGGCGGCGTGACGTCTTCGTAGATCTGGTCGCCGGGCTGAGCTTCTGGGAACAGCACCTGGCCGTCTGGACTCTTGAGGGTCCGCGCCTGTTCCAGGATGATCATGTTCGAATCATCTTCGACGTCGTCGGCGATGTCCTCGACCACGCTCAGCCAGTGGTAAACATGGGGGTCGCCGGTTTCGTTGTCGATCTCGGCAGTAATGAGGCGGCTGTCCTCTTCGTGCTGCTTGTAGGCAGACACGAGGGCTTGCTGGATAGCCTCCATGACCATCTCTCGGGGCACGCCTTTTTCGGCGGCGAGTTGGGTGATGGCAGTCACGAATTCACTTTTCATGCTGGCATGCCCTCCGCTCTTTCCACTTATTTTGGACGTTAGACCGATCTGCCGGAGTCCTTACAACAAAAGAAGTGGGGGATACCCACTTCGCAGAGCAAGGGTCCGGCGACGGCTCCGTCCGGCCGTGCCAACCGTGAGTATATCACAGGCCACCTGAACGATCCGACCGTAATTTAATGATTGGGCGTGCGATGGCAAGTACGGTTCGGGGGAGCTTGCAGCCCCCCGCCCCCGTTCACTGCTTCGCTCGCAAGCTCGCTGCGCGCTCACTTCCGGGGCGACCCCCCGCGAAGGGCGCGTCGCGCTGCCACGAAGGCGTCGGCAGACGATTCGGCTCGGTACATACGATTTGGCAATGGGCGCGCCTGCCCATCCTCGGGGTGTGGTGGCGATGGCGCCTGTCGGTTCTGAGAGGGCTTGTGCGGTGATAGGTGTGGACGGTCGACGGGGGCGGGGGGCTGCAAGCTCCCCCGAACCGTACTCGCCATCGCACCTACAAACTTCCGAGCCCGTGCTTACGTCTTAGCCTCGACCCACTTCCCATGCTGCTTAATAAGGTCGACCAGGCGCTGATCTGCCTCTTCTTCGGGGACTGCCTTCTCGACGACGTCTTTGCCAACGTAGAGGTTGACTTTACCTGGCGAACCGCCGACGTAGCCGAAGTCGGCATCGGCCATTTCGCCTGGGCCGTTGACGACGCAGCCCATGATGGCAATCTTGACGCCTTTCAGGTGACTGGTGCGGGAGGCGATGCGTTCGGTCGTGCTTTGCAGATCGAACAGGGTGCGACCGCAGGAGGGACAGGAGACGAACTCGGTCCGTGTGATGCGCACACCGGCAGCCTGGAGGATGCCGAAGAGGAGACGGGTCATGTCTTCAGGCGCGCCAGGAGCGGTCAGGCCGACGGAGTCGCCGAGGCCGTCGCACAGCAGCGAGCCAAGGACCGTCGAAGCTCGCAGCAGGACGTCCAGCTCGTCGCCATCGACCGCGACCTGGAGGTGCAGCGGCGTATCGCCCGCTCGGGAGGCGAGGGCGCGGTAGGTGCGGACGGCGTCGTACCACGGCACGGCCGCCTCGAGCGTCGCCAGGTCCGAGAGGTCAACGGCGATGCGCGCTGTGCCGGCGGCGGCAGAGGCGGAAAGCGCTTCCTCCGGTGGATCGAGGATGGCCACCGTCGCTCCGTTGCCGACTGTCAGTCCCGCGTCGGGCGTGGTGGATGTCACCGAGACAGAACGACTAAGGCGGCGGCTGTAGCTATAGGGGTCGACGCGCTCGGAGCTATCGGGCAACACCCTCGCGGCAGTCAGACCGGCGTTGTAGGGCGCCACCAGGCGCTGCGCCACGGGAACTTCGGCTTCGGGTTCCTCGGTGAGCGAGACCCGAATCGTATCGCCCAGGCCATCGTCGAGCAGCGCGCCGATGCCGATCGCGGACTTGATCCGGCCATCTTCACCTAAACCGGCTTCCGTGACGCCGAGGTGTAACGGGTATGGGTCCAGCCCTTCTTCATCCATCCGCGCCACGAGCAGGCGGTACGCCTGAATCATGATCTTCGGATTGGACGCCTTCATGGACAGCACGATCTCGTGGTAGTGGTGCTTGCGCGCAATGCGGACGAACTCGAGCGCAGACTCGACCATGCCCGCCGGGGTATCGCCGTAGCGGTTCATGATGCGGTCCGACAGCGAGCCGTGATTCGAGCCGATGCGCATGGCCACGCCGCGTTCTTTGCACTTCACAACCAACGGGGTGAAGCGTTCCTCGATGCGCTGGATCTCCGCCGCGTAATCAGCATCTGTATATTCACGGACCCGAAAGAACTTCTGGTCAGCAAAGTTGCCCGGGTTCACCCGAACTTTTTCGACGTGCTCGGCCGCTTCCATCGCCGCCGCGGGGCTGAAGTGGATATCGGCGACCAGTGGCACATCGATGCCGCGGGCGCGCAGCCGGCGCTTGATCTCGCCGATAGCTTGCGCATCGGTAACCGTCGGCGCCGTGATGCGGACGATCTCGCAGCCGGACTCGACGAGGCGAATACTCTGTGCCAGGGTCGCCTCGACGTCTTGCGTCCGCGTCGTGGTCATCGATTGGACGCGGATCGGCTGCGTCCCGCCGACGCCGACGTTGCCGATCTGCACCTCGCGGCTTTTACGTCGCTGGTACGCAAACCGCGACGCGGTGTAGGAGGGCGCGGCGAGCAGCATGTAGCAGAGGAGAAGTCGGCTAGCGACCGCCCCAGTTTATCGCGGGTAACGGTGATACGACGTCGTTGAACGAGATGATCACCATCAGTGTTAACAGGACCACGATGCCGACGAAGTGGAAGGCCGCTTCGCGCTCCGGAGGGATGCGCCGGCCGCGAATCGACTCCAGGATGACAAAGAAGAGCCGTCCGCCATCGAGCGCCGGGATCGGCAGCATGTTGGCAATAGACAAACCAGCACTGAACAGACCCGTCAGGAAGAACAGCGGGTACCAGACACCTGTGTCGGCGACATAGCCGACCGTCTCAGAGGTCGCCTGGGCCATACCGACGAGGCCGATCAGTCGCGCGTCGCTGGGCGCAAGGCTGCCCTCGATGAGCATCTTGGGCACGCTCAAGGTCATGCCGATAGCACGCACCGTCTGCATGAAGCCCTGCTGGATGGCCTGGAGCACGGGCAGCCGAATCAAACCACCGCTGAGGACGATGCCGATGGCGCCCTGGCCCTGGGGTGGGTTACCACGAGGTATCAACGGCATCTGCACGGTCTGGTCGCCGCGTTTGACGGTGATCGTCACCGGCTGATCGAGGTGGGTTTGCGTTTCCTGGCGGAACGTCTGGACGTTCACGGGCTGGCCGTCGAAGGCGACGACGACGTCGCCTGGCTGCAAACCGGCGGTCGCGGCCGGGCTATCGGGCGCGACTTCGGCGATCTGGACAGGGCCATCAGGTGCGACGCCTGGGACGCCCGAGATGAAGACCATGCTGAAGGCCGCTACGGCCAGGAGGAAGTTCATGCCTGAGCCGGCGGCCAGGACGATGGCCCGTACCCAGCGCGGCTTGCTGGCGAAGCTGCCTGCAGCAGTTGGATCTTCTTCGCCAAGCATCTTGACGAAGGCGCCGAAGGGGATCCAGTTGATTGAGTAGATGACG
>DASYKL010000602.1:0-9553 GCA_035995405.1 Chloroflexota bacterium | reverse complement strand
CCGTCGAACTCTGAGCGTTTGTATGCGGCCGTTAGTGGCGGAAGCGGGCCAGCCCTTCGCGCGCCAGGCGAACCCCTTCTGCGCGCAAGTCGCGCACCAGCTCCGGTGGCGGCCGGTCGCCATAGTGGTAGTAGTAGCGGGCCATCTGGCCGACGACATACGTCCCTGTGTAAGCGACGAGCGTCTTTGGCAACAGTCCCAACAGACCTGGCAGCAACCCGACGAGGGCCCGCGCCGTGGTTCGCCAGAAGAACGCGCCGCCGACGATCGGCAGGATTTCCGTCAGCAGTTGGCGGCCGAGCTGCAGGTCGCGGCCGTACAACCCAGCCAGCTTGAACAGCAGCAAGACCTGGTTTTTGGTGAGCACCAGGACATCAGCCATGTCGCCGACCAGCCCGCCGATAATCGGGATCGTGGCCGGCAAGCTCGAGACGGCGGCGAATTGGGCATTCACTCGGGCCGCGTCGCGAATGAGGTGGTCGGCAACGGGTTCACGCAGCAGCGGATGGCGTCGGCCGGCTGACAGCAGCACTTCTGGCGCAGCCTGGACCAGGACTTTGAAGAGGCGGTCGCGGGCCTGATCGTCGGCTTCGGCCAGGCCGAGCGTGAGGACCCGCTCGTCGGGCACACCCAGGACGAGCATGCCAGCGGCGATGTCCGACTGGACCAGGACCAGCGGCGTTTCGCCAACGCTGAGATCGCTCAGCTGGCGGCGAGCGTCGGCTTCAAGGGGGCCGCCAATCGCGATGACGTACAGGTCGGCGCGCTCGCGTTCGAGGGAGCCCAGGACGCGGCTGGTTACTTCGGCCGCGGCGGGGTCAGGTTCGATGAGCCGCGCCAGGCGCTGTGCCACGGCCGCGTCGGAGCCGAGAACGCGGATCGTTACGGGCCGTTCGAGACTCTCCCGCAGACCGTTGATGTCGAGCTCGCGCGTGAGTTTCCAGAACTGGGCGATGTTGCCGATCACCACGTAAGCGTACCCTTCGGAGGATGCAGCGCTTCGCATTGCGACTGCTCGCAACGGCGGGGGCGGTCTTGCTGGCGAGTGTTCTCTTCCCCAGCCTTATCCAGGTCGAGTCGCCTGTCGCGGCCGTGGTCTTCGCCCTTGTGCTAGGCATCCTGAATGCATTCCTGCGACCGGTCCTGTTGCTCTTGACGTTGCCCTTGAACTTGCTCACGCTCGGTTTATTCACCCTGGTTGTCAACGCCATCGTCTTCTGGTTAGCGACTCAGCTCCAGGGCGGCGTCCACGTGGTCGACTTCGGCGCGGCTTTCGTCGGCGCGGTGGTCGTCAGCGTGATCAGTTTCCTGGCCTCCCGAGCGATCGCCTAGTGTCGGCCCTATTCAAGCTGCTGCGGCCAGGTCTGCATGTCAAACGCTGGTTCCTGATCGTCCTGATCGGGATGGTGGTGATCAGCCTCGGCATCGGCTATGCGCTGACTGAGCTCTATCGGACGGCCGACGTACCAGGCTGGGTGGGTTTCGTCACTTTGCAGTTCGTGCCGCAGTTGTTGCGCGCGGCGCTGTTTCTCCTCCTCGGCGGCGCTATCTGCGTGGTTGGCCTGCTCGGGCTGTATCGCTCACTGGCCGACGTGCTGGCGGCAAGCTCCAGCCAGAGTCTGATCGAACGCATCTACGACTATCGCGTCCGCCAGGGTGGACCGCGCATCGTGTGTATCGGCGGTGGGACGGGGATGCCTACGGTGCTTCGAGGCTTGAAGCATCACTCCGCCAACATCACCGCGATCGTCACGGTCGGCGACGACGGCGGTTCGTCGGGGCGGCTGCGGCGCGAGCACGGCATCCTGCCGCCGGGCGACTTCCGCAACAACATCGTTGCCCTGGCCGAAGTTGAGCCGCTCATGGCGCGCCTGTTCCAGTACCGCTTTGGGGAAGGCTCGGCCCTGGGCGGCCATTCGTTTGGCAACCTGTTTGTGCTGGCGATGACCGGTGTGACTGGCAGTTTCGAACACGCCTTGCGGGAAACCAGTCGCGTGCTGGCGGTGCAGGGGACGATCCTGCCATCGACGCTGCAGGACGTGGAGATTTGTGCCGAGTTCAGCGATGGCAGCGAGGTCTGCGGCGAGTCGCAGATACCGCAGGCGGGCAAGCCGATCGAGCGCATTCGTTTGCGTCCCGAGCACCCCGGGGCACAGCCGGAAGCCGTCAAGGCCATCCTCGAGGCTGACCTGGTCGTGCTTGGACCAGGCAGTCTCTATACCAGCGTGGTGCCCAATCTGCTGGTCGAGGGCATTGCCAAAGCCTTGATCCAGACTGATGCGTTGAAGATCTACGTCTGTAATGTCGCCACCCAGCCAGGCGAAACGGACGGTTACGACGTGGATGCCCACGTTGCAGCGCTCGTCCGGCATTTGCCGGGGCAGGTCAATCCCCTGGACCTGGTCATCGCTACGGTTCATCCAGAGGGGACGGTGACACCGCAGGCCGACATCGCGCTACTCGTGGCCGGGCCGGACCGAGGTGGTCACCCGCGCATCGTCGTCGACAATGTCGTCCGCGACGATCACCCGTTACGCCATGATCCAGAGAAACTGGCCACAGTCCTCATGCGCGTCTACGAAGAGGACCGCCGCGGCCGCTCCACGAACGGCACAGTCCGCGCCGCACACTAAGCCGTATACTCCCGCGCAGTCATGCACGTTGCGTTTCAGATCGTCCAGATCTTGCTGGCGGTCGTTTTGATCGGCGCCATTCTTTTGCAGACGCGCGGTTCGGGCTTCTCGGCATTTGGCTCGTCTGATAGCTCGATCTATCGCACGCGGCGCGGCTTCGAACGGACGCTGTTCCAGTTCACCATCATCCTGTCGGTGTTCTGGGTGCTCGTCTCCATCGGGACAGCCCTGACCTTCTGAGCAGTCTGAGCCGCTGTTACGGCTCCGTTGCTTGCTGGCCCGGAGCGTCGTCGTTACGATCGATGCACATGCCGCTGCTGCGCGCCCTGTGCGTCGGTCTGCTCGCCGCTCTGGTGCTCGGGACTGCCGCCGCGCAGGTGCCTTCGTCGTTGCCTGGCCGAATCCTGTTCATCAAAGACGGCGACCTGTGGCTGCTCGACGCCAGCGGCTCGCGCCTCCTGGCTACCGGGGGCACGTTCAGTCAGCCCAGCTGGGCGCCTGATGGCAGCGGCCTGGCCTACGTCTATCGCGGCACCAACTTCGCCGACATCTTCACCGTCGATCAACAGGGTCAGGGGCAGACGCGGCTGACCACCTCGCAGTCGACCGTTCTGGACAACAACGACTGGAACTTTCGGCCGACCTGGTCACCCGACGGCAAGTTGATCGCGTTCGTCTCGGATCGCGCCTCAACCTTTCCTACGTTGTGGCTGATGAACGCCGCCGACGGCAGCGGTCGCCATGTCCTGGCTACACCGGGTCTGCAGCAGGAAGCGGTCGATGCGCTGGCCTGGTCGCCGGATGGCGCACAGCTGGCGGTGACGTTGTTCAACGAGCCCGGACCGACGCAAATCGCACTGATCCCCTTGGGTGCCACTGGCCGTCAGGTCGGCCGCCAGCTCACCTCACTACCCGGCGGTGCGCTCGACCCTGCCTGGTCGCCAGACGGCACCTGGGTCGCCTTCGCTGGCCGCGAGGGCTTTGCCATGGACCTGTACGCGATTCATCCAGACGGCTCGTCGCTTACCCGACTCACCAACGACGGCCAGCTCGTTCGCGCTCCAGTCTGGAGTCCGGATGGTCAGCACCTGGCCTATCTATCGAACAAGACCGGTTTCTTTGAAGCCTGGCTGATCGACGTAGTGGGCGAAGCGTCTGGTGGATTGTCTGCCGGCCCACCGCGCCAGCTGACCCAGGACCTGCATCTCGATGCAGCGTCCGGTCTGTCCTGGGGACGCTAGACAGAGATGGCCGACTTCGTCGTGCGTGATGAGGCGCAGCGATTCGACGCCGCCGCACGCCTCGGCGCAGAGCGGAGACGCATCGTCCTCGTCGGCGCGTTGCTGTCGCTGGCCGCACCGCTCATCCCCTACCTCAGCGGTACCTGGGAAACGGTCTGGTTCCGCCTGGCCGCCACGGACGTGCCGCTGGCGGTGCGAGCGGTCATCTTCCTTATCGGTTTCCACCTCGCGTTGGCGCTCATCGGGTTGCCCGTGGCCTACTACGGCGGCCACGTCCTGCCGCGCGCGTTCGGCCTCAGCCGCCAGACGCCGCGCACCTGGGCCATCGACTGGCTGAAAGCGACCGCGCTCGGTGGAGCGCTCGGCTCGATTATCGGCGGCGTGTTCTTGCTCACCGTGGTGTTCGCCGCAACCAACTGGTGGTGGGTGTTTGGGCTGTTCTTGTCCGGCGTGGGACTAACGTTCGCCTTCCTCACGCCCTATGTCCTGGTGCCGCTGTTCTTCAAGATGCAGCCGCTCGCCGATACGGCCACGGTCGAGCGCATCCAGGCCCTGGTCGAACGCGCCGGAGCACCCGTTCGGGACGTGTGCTCGTTGGACTTTTCGCGTCGCACGGCTGAGGCGAACGCCGCGGTCATCGGGCTTGGCCGCTCGCGGCGGGTCGTGCTGGCCGACACGCTGTTGGCCGAATTCACCCCAGCCGAGGTCGACGCGGTCGTCGCCCACGAGCTCGGCCATCACGTCAATCGTGATGTCCAGCAGCTGTTGCTTGGCAACACCGTGTTGATGTGGCTGGGATTGTTCGTCGCCTGGCGAACCGAATCGCTGGCATTGCCGCTGCTCAGTCTGCCAAGCCTGGCCTACGTCCCTGGTTACCCGATGCTGTTGTTCGTGGTCGAGTTGTTCTTCCTGGCTGTTTCCCCGCTCCTCAACTGGTGGTCACGGCAACTCGAAGCGCGGGCCGACCGCTTTGCGCTGCAGCTGACGCGCGACCCGACGGCTTTTGCCGCGGCGATGCAGCGCATCGGCCGCCAGAATCTGGTCGAGCTTTGTCCGCCGCGCTGGTCAGAGGTCTTGTTGGCTACCCATCCGGCGCTCGGTCGTCGCATTCAGGTGGCGCAGTCGTGGGCCGCGGCGTCGTGAGCAACAACGAGCCGGTCATCGTCGTTCGGCGGCCAATCGGTCCGCCGCCGCTGGCGCTGCGTTTGGCAGCAGTCCTCGTCGTGCCGTTGCTCCTGTACGCCCTCGTTGCGACCGGCCAGAAAGCGCTCGATAACTACCGCTTGAACCAGGAAGCTGATGCGCTGCGTGCGGAGGTTGTGGGCTTGCGTAGCGCGAACATCCAGCTGCAGCACGATATTGAACAAGCGCGCAGCGATACAGCGATCGAAACAATCGCCCGCACGCAATTGAGCCTGATCAAGCCAGGCGATCGACCGGTGGTTTTGCTGTCGTCTCAGTCGCCGCCCAGCACTGCGCCGACCGCTGCGCCCATTCCCGCCCCGCCACCACCCGCCTGGCGGCAGTGGTGGGACTACTTCTTTAGCTGACGGGCGTGCGCGCGCGCGAGGCACTGGCGCGAGCGCTGCGCGCGGCAGCCAGCCGCGTCCCAGACCTGTTCGCGGTCGATGCGCCGCTGATCGTCGGCTATTCGGGTGGTCAGGATTCGACGGCGTTACTGCACGCGCTGAGTCGACATCGGCCGCGGGGCGGGCTGATCGCCGTTCACGTTGACCATGCGCTGCGCGCCGGCTCGGCTGACACAGCCCTGCAGGTCGTTGCCGCGGGCGCGGCGATGGGCATCGCCGTCGAAATCAGTCGCGTGGATGTGCCCGCCTATCGGCACCGCCTGACCGGCTGGTCCGTCCAACAAGCCGCGCGAGCGGCACGCTACCACGCCCTGGCCCAGGCCGCCCAGGAGCGCGGCGCAGTCGCCGTCCTGGTCGCTCATACGGCGGACGACCAGGCCGAAACGCTGTTGCTCCACCTGTTGCGCGGGGCTGGTCTGGCTGGTCTGGCGGGGATGCGGCTGGAACAAACACTCGATGCAGGTCAACTCGGCCCGCCACCAGCGGAATGGGACGTTGGCCCTGCGCCGCTGCGTCTGGCCCGACCCTTGCTAGGAGTACGCCGTTCCACCACGTTGGCGTACTGCGCCGAGCTTGGACTGCCCGTTGTTGAGGACCCGTCAAACCAGTCGCGGGCGTACACACGCAATCGCGTGCGGCTCGACCTGCTGCCCGCGCTGGAAGCCTTCAACCCGGCCATTGGTGCTGTCCTGGCTCGTACCGCGGACCTGGCGGCTGACGATCTCGCCGTGCTCGAGGCGGTGGTCGCCGAGCTGGCCAGGACACTCGCTCGCCCCGCGCCGCCAGGTGAGCTCGTTTTCGACCTGGCTCAATGGCGGCTGCAGCCCCGTGCGTTGCAGCGTCGCCTCTTGCGGCGAGGCCTGGCCGAGCTGCTGGGTACGCTGGCCGACGTGCCCGCGTCGCCGATCGAGGATGCGCTCGACCTGTTATCAACGGGGCGACCAACAGCCACGTATCACCTGCCGTATGGCGTCGAAGTTCGCATTGAATCCGACGTGTTCCGCTTACTCAAGCATGGTCGAGCCATGCAGCCGCAAAGGTCGCGCAAAATCGGGGGAGTTGAACGCCCGCGCGTATAATGCCAATCCCCGGGAGGTTCCCACCACGCATGGACACCAAGTGGCTCAGAAATAGCTTCGTCTACCTCATCATCCTGGTCGCGATCATCGCGCTCTTCTTCACGGTCGTGCAGCAGGGTGGGGCCCCGGACGTCAAGCCAGTTGCGCTCAATGATCTCGCACAGCGGATCAAGCGCGGCGAAATCAAGTCCATCGAAGTAACTGATGACCGCGTGGTGGCGGTTGCCAGTGCTGCCGGTGGCCCGGACCAGAAGTTGACTACCCGCACGGGTCGCGACAACTTCCTGGACGCCATGCACAACTTCGGCGTGACTCCCGAGGAGCTCGCCAGCGTGCAGTACACGGTCAAGGAACCGCCGCAGATCAGTAACTGGCTCGGCATCCTCGTGAATCTGCTGCCGCTGATCTTCTTTGGCGCGATCCTGCTGTTCATGATGCGCCAGGCGCAGGGCTCGAACAATCAAGCCCTCAGCTTCGGGAAGAGCCGCGCGCGCATGTTCATGGGCAACAAGCCGACCATCACGTTCCAGGACGTGGCGGGCGTCGAAGAAGCCAAGCAAGAGCTGCAGGAAGTCGTCGAGTTCCTCAAGTACCCCGAGAAATTCGCCGCCCTCGGCGCGCGTATCCCCAAGGGCGTGCTGCTCGTCGGCCCGCCAGGTACGGGTAAGACGCTGCTCAGCCGCGCCGTTGCTGGTGAAGCAGGCGTGCCGTTCTTCAGCATTTCGGGTTCCGAGTTCGTCGAGATGTTCGTCGGCGTCGGTGCCAGCCGCGTTCGCGACCTGTTCGATCAGGCCAAGCGCAACGCGCCGTGCATTGTCTTTGTCGATGAGATCGACGCCGTCGGCCGCCAGCGTGGCGCCGGCCTCGGTGGCTCACACGATGAGCGCGAGCAAACTCTCAATCAGATCCTGGTCGAGATGGATGGCTTCGATTCGAATACCAACGTCATCGTGATCGCGGCTACGAACCGACCAGATGTGCTCGATCCAGCCTTGTTGCGACCAGGCCGCTTCGACCGCCAGGTCGTGCTGCCTGCACCGGACATCAACGGCCGCAAAGCCATCCTCGAGGTCCACGCCAAAGGCAAGCCGTTCGACAAGACGGTCGACCTCAGCGTGCTGGCCAAAGTCACGCCGGGCTTCTCGGGCGCCGACCTCGCCAACTTGATCAACGAAGGCGCGATCCTCGCCGCTCGACGCAACAAGAAGACCATCGGTATGCCGGAGCTCGAAGAAGCGATCGACCGCGTCATCGCCGGTCCCGAGCGCAAGAGCCGCGTCATGTCCGACCGCGAAAAGGAGCTCACCGCGTACCACGAAAGCGGTCACGCCGTCGCGATGCGCTACCTCGAACTGCACGACCCAGTCCACAAGATCACGATCATTTCGCGGGGCATGATGGGTGGCTACACCCGCTCGCTGCCGCCTGAGGATCGCTATTACATGACCCGTGGCCAGTTCAAAGCCATGCTGGCATCAGCGCTGGGTGGCCACGCGGCCGAACAGGTCGTGTTTGGTGAGATCTCGACGGGCGCTGAAAACGATATTGAGAAGGCGACCAATATCGCCCGCAAGATGGTCAAGGAATACGGCATGAGCGAACGGCTCGGCACCGTTGCGCTTGGCCACAAGGAAGAGCTCGTCTTCCTGGGTCGCGAGATCGGTGAGCAGAAGAACTACTCCGAAAAGACAGCGGAAGCTATCGACGAGGAAATTCGCCGCCTGATCGACGAAGGCTACGCCCAGGCCGTCCAGATCATCACCGACCATCGCGACGTCCTGGATCGACTGGCCAGGTCGCTGATCCAATTCGAGACGCTTGACGGCGACAATCTCGAACGCGTCTTCCGCGGCGAGCCGCCGCTCGAAGGCGGAACCCCGGCGGAGCCCGTGCAGCCACAGCCGTCCGGTGATGGCGGCCAGCGGGAGCGACCGACGATGCAGCCCGTGCCGCGGTTGTCGCCTGGCGCCGCCAGCTCTTAGGGGCTAGGGGTTGGGAGTTGGGAGTTGGGGACGGCCGATCACCAGCCCCTAGCCCCCAAATCCCAGCTCCCAGCTCCCAGCTCCCGTACGGGGCTCGCCTACTCGCCGGCGTTCCTGCGCCATGAGACGGGCGCTGGCCACCCCGAACGGCCTGACCGTTTGCGGGCGGTTGTCGCCCAGCTACAACGCTCTGGCATCTGGGATCGGCTCGACGTCTGGGAGCCTTCACCGGCTGCCACCGACACGCTCGAGCTGGTCCATGCGGCGGCGCACGTGGCGTATGTCAGGCGGATTGTCGAGCGCGGCGGCGGTCGGATCGACGCCGACACGGTCGCCTCTGCTGGCTCGTGGGAGGCGGCGCTGCGCGCGGCCGGCGGGCTTGTCGAAGCTGTTGAACGAGTCCACGACGGTCGGTTAGACAACGCGTTCTGCGCGGTCCGCCCCCCGGGCCACCACGCGACGCCAGGCCAGTCGATGGGCTTCTGTCTGTTCAACAACGTGGCCATCGCTGCTGCCTGGCTGCTGGCGAGTGGCCGAGTCCGCCGTGTTGCGATCCTGGACTACGACGTCCACCACGGCAACGGCACCCAGGACGCGTTCTATGACCGCTCTGATGTGCTGTACGTGTCGACGCACCAGTTTCCGCTCTACCCGGGGACGGGCCACTGGCGCGAGACAGGCGCCGGCCCTGGCGAAGGCTACACGCTCAACATGGCGTTGCCGCCGGGCTCAGGTGACGAGGTCTACGCCGCTGCGCTCGAGCAGATCGTCGAGCCGGCGGTCCGCCGCTACCAGCCTGACTTTGTGCTGGTGTCGCTCGGCTTCGACGGGTTCTGGAACGATCCTCTGGCGTCGCTGCGCTTGAGCATCGGCGGCGCCTACACCCCGCTGGTCCAGTCTGCTCGCGCGCTCGCAGGCGAGTTATGCGACGGCCGCGTGGTGGTTGGCCTCGAAGGCGGCTACGACCTCGGCGCGCTGGGCCATGGAGCAGATATGGTCTGCCACGTCCTGCACGGCGAATCCTCGCCG
>DASYKL010000601.1:0-3660 GCA_035995405.1 Chloroflexota bacterium | reverse complement strand
GTGGCAGCGCCGGTACGGCGACGCCTGAGGAGAACGGCGGATTGGCAGCAGCCATGACCCTGGGTTAGTCCGCCACGCGGATCTTGACTTCAACGTTGGCGCCGAGCAGTAGTGGCTGGTTACCCCGATTGACCGATACCCTGACCGGCACCAGCTGGGTCACTTTGGTGAAGTTGCCGGACGCATTCGAGCTTGGCAGGATCGACGACGTGGCCGCCGTGGCGGGCGTGATGACCTCCACTTTGCCAGACACGTCGGCGTTCAGCGCATCCACGTGGACGATCACGGTCTGGCCAACCTTGACCTTGTTGATATTGGTTTCCTCGATGTTGGCGGTGACCCACAACTGGGTCGGATCGACAATGCTGACGATGGGCTGGCCGGCGGCGACCGTCGTGCCGACCGCGACCGGCACGGCGATGACGATCCCGTCCAATGGCGCCTGGACCTCGACGCGCGTGTCGCCAACGCCCAGGAAGCCCATCTTCGGCTGACCGTTTTGGCCCATGCCAACCTGCGACGGCAACGCGACCTGGGCAATCACATCGCCCTTCTGCACGCGTGACCCGATGCTCGGCAAGATCGCCTCAACCCGCCCGGCGTTCATTGCCCCAACCTGCACCGGCTGAGCCGTGAGCTGAGCATTGTCTGTCGAAACGTACAGCTGACCTTCGCGGTATGTATTGAAGCCGAAGACGGCTGCGCCGATGAGGATCACCGCGAGGACCGGCAGCAGAACACGGCGGGTGAACAGCGCTGGTCGCCGCCGCGCCGCCGCGGGCGCTGGTGCTGCCTCGACCTGCGGCACGGTGCGACTAGTGGAGCTGGGGGCTGCCGTCTGCGAGGGTTCGCCCACGCTCGTCGGCGGCTCCTGGACTTCTACGCTCATCAATTCACTCCTGCCGGGGCGAGAGCCGTGCGCATCTGCGGCACGACCGGGTCGCCGTTGTTCAAGCTATTCACACTGCCTGTGGCTACGACCTGGCCGTCGGCCAGACCGCTGCTCACTTCCACTACCTGATCCGTCACCAGACCGAGACGCACCGATGCGCGCTGGGCGCGGTTGCCATCAAGCGTGACGACTGTCGCAAGTCCGTTGGGTACGGCCGTGCCGAGGATTGCGTCACGCGGCACGATCAAGGCGTTGGGTTGCGCGCCGGTCACGATGCTGACCGAGGCCAGCATCCCCGGGCGGAGACGACTACGGTCATCCTGGGGTTGGATGCGCACGCTCGCGGTGCGCGACTTCTGGTCGATGCCCGGCGCCACCGCGGACACGGTGCCCGTGAAGTTCTCGCCTGGATAGGCGGGTACTTGCAGCGTCACTGACTGCCCTTTAGCCACACGGCCAAGCTGTGCCTCATCGACATTGACGGCCACCTCGAGCGAGGGCGGGATCAAGACCACGATCGGCGAGGTCGGCCCGACGAGCGCGCCCGGCGAGACCTGTCGATCGAACACGATGCCATCGACTGGCGCGACGATCTGCGTCTCGCGAACCCCAAGCTGGGCTAGCTGCACCGCTGCCTGAGCTTGATCAACCGCTGCTTGAGCAGCCTGGACATCCTGATCGGTGAACGGATTCTGGCGCGCGCGCAGCTGTGCTTCAGCTTGACCGACGACATGCGACTGCTGGTCCAGGTCGAACGCGGTGAACGGCAGCTGCGCTTTCTGGAGCTGCTGGCGAGCCTGCTCAACCAGCGCGCGCTGGGCGTCGATGTCCTGCGCGGTCGCCGGTTGTGTCGCAATGGCGACCTGCTGTTGGGCCTGCGTGATGGCATCCTGGGCGGCCTGGACTTCTTCGTCCTGCGGACCCGCCACCAGCTGGTCCATCCTGGCCTGATCGGCCTTCAGTTTTTCGCGCGCGGCATCGACCTGCGCTTGCGCCGCTTTGCGCTGCGCATCAAGGCTGCCACTCTGAGCGGCGCTGAGGCGGGCTTGGGCTACGCCCAGATTGGCCTGTGCCGCGGTCAGCTGGCTGCCAGCCTGATCGCGCGCCGCTTGAAGCTGCGCCCGCTGGGCCTGCACACCGCCGTTGGTTAGCGCATCAAGCCGCGTTCTGGTGGCCTTGACCAGCGCCTGAGCGCTGGTGACCTGGGCTTGCACCGCGGCCTGGCTGGCTGGCGCGCCGCCACGTCGGAGCAGATCGAGCTGTCCCTGGGCGGCATCAACCGCTGCGTTGCCAGCCTGAATCGCCGAATCGGCGGCAGCTTTAGCGACGCCGCAGGCGGTGCTGTTGGGCTGCTGATACGCCTGGCTGGTGATCGGGCTGATCAGCGGCATGCACAAGCCGGCGGCTTTTTGTTCCAGTGCCGTTTGATTGGCCTCGGCGGCCGTCTGCTGTGCGTGCGCGGCTTCTAGCGCCGCCTGGGCCTGGGCGATAGACGCCTGTGTCGGGTTATTGGCCTGAGCCAAAGCCGCCGTCGCCGCGGTGAGCGATGCGTTGGCCTGATCGTACGCCGTCTGCGCTGCCTGGACGTCAGCCGCGCTCGAGCCTTTCTGGTTTTCGAGGGCCGCGTCAGCGGAGTTGACGCCTGACAGCGTCGCGTTGACCTGCGCCTGCAGGGCGTCGACTTGTGCCTTGAGGCCTTCGACGTCGGCAGCCGACGTGCTACCCAGTGCGGCATA
This sequence comes from Chloroflexota bacterium, assembly GCA_035995405.1. Taxonomy (GTDB): domain Bacteria; phylum Chloroflexota; class UBA6077; order UBA6077; family CF-72; genus CF-72. The sequence continues at coordinate 1,032 of DASYKL010000601.1, read as the reverse complement.
CGCCGCTTCGGATGCCGCGACCTGGGCCGTATCGGCATTGATGGCGCTGGCCGCGGCCTGGCGGATGTCGTCGGTTGCGCCCTTCTGCAGCAGGGCGAGCTTTTGCTGGGCCGCATCGACGGCGGCTTGCGCACTGGTGACCGACTCAACGCGGCCGCCACTGAGCATCAGGTTCAATTTCGCTTGCTGCGCCGCCAGACCGGCTTGCGCGGCGGCGATGTCTTCAGCCCGACCCTGTGACTGCATCGATGACAGACGGACCTGTTGTTGCGCCAGACCCTCCTGGGCGACAGCCACATCGTCCGGCCGAGCACCTGCCTGAATGGTTGCCAGTTTGGCCTGGGCCGCGGCCAGGTTTGCTCGCGCCTGCAGTACTTGAATCTCAGGCGAATCCTGTTCGAGCTCGGCGAGCACGTCACCAGCTTTCACGGGCGAGCCGATGTCGACGAGCACGCGTTGCACGCGCCCGGAGGCCTTGGGGAGCACCGTGATCTGCTCGCGGGCGCGGACGTCACCGCTATAGGAGACCGTCTGCTGGATCTCTCCGCGTTGGACGGTTGCCGCCGGGACGGTGATCGCTGGTGCTTGAGCTTGTGTTGAGGCGCCGCTGGCGAGCGGCCCACAGCCGCCGGCGAGCAAGGCAACGCTCAGGGCCGCGGCGGGGAATGTGATGCGGTTCATGCCACAACCTCCACGGGTTGTCGCTCGGCAGCCATCTCGTTGAGGGCGCCTAAGAGGTGGTGCATCGCTGATTCGACGACGCGGAGCTGTTCGGCGTCGAGGCGCGCCAGGATAGCCGTGATGGCTTCATTGCGGTAACGCAACAGCTCGTCGACCAGCAGCTGGCCATTCGCGGTCGGCAACACGCGGGTGATGCGGCGATCGATGGGATCCTCGCGGCGGGTAACGAAGTCCTGCTCGGCGAGGCGATCGACGATGCCAGTTACCGTGGACAGACCGACACCTAGCGATCGAGCGATCTGGCCACTGGTCGCACCCTGAACTTTGACGACGCAAATCAACGCCTTGAGC
>DASYKL010000600.1:0-3444 GCA_035995405.1 Chloroflexota bacterium | reverse complement strand
AATGTGGATGTGCGATGGCTCATCCCTGGGCACGTCGACGTCGATGCCGTGCCCGGCTGAGCTCATGAACCAAACGTTTCTGTCGATCATGTGCGGCGAACCCTTTCCTGGTCACTCAGCGTGGTCGTTTCAGGGCGTCGGTGGTCAATGTGGCGGCCTGGGCCGAAGCGGCACTACACTCAAACGGAGCCTCCTCCGCTCAGTGCTCACAGTATAAGCGGAGGCGACTCCGTTTATGCAAGAATGAGGGAGTGGCAAACATGACCGTGACCGAACGCCCGCTGCGCGCCGACGCGCAGCGCAACCGTGACAGGCTGCTCGCCGCGGCGACAGAGGCGTTCGCCGCGGAGGGCGAAGACGCCGCCCTGGAGTCAGTCGCGGCACGCGCCGGCGTCGGCATTGGCACTCTTTACCGCCACTTTCCGAATCGGGACGCGCTCGTCGTCGCGGCGTACCAACACGAGGTCGACGCCCTGTGCGCCGCGGCCGCCGATCTTCTCGCGGGGCAACCCGCGGACGAGGCGCTGCGCGCCTGGACGAGGCGGTTTGCAGATTACATTGCCACCAAGCGCCGCATGGGGAATGCCTTGCGCTCCGCCGCCGCGAGCGATTCCCCGGTGTTCGCTACGACCCGCGAACAGATCGTTGGTGCCCTGCGGCTACTGCTCGATGCGGGCGCGGCGTCTGGCACGCTGCGCGGCGACGTCGATCCCAGAGACGTCATCCGCGTCATCCACGGGATCTGGTATCTCCCTGAGGGACCCCAGTGGCGAGAAGACGTCGGCAGAATGCTGGAGCTGGTCATCGACGGGTTGCGCTACGGTGTGCCCGCGCGCTGATCTTGGGATAATGCTGCCGGCGCGCGCGGCCGATCTTTTCGAGCTGCACCAGCACCTGGAGCAGAACAGTCCCGAACTTCTGACGGACTAAGTCAGAGAGCTCCGTTGAGGGTGGGATCCAGGTCTCGATGCTCGACAAACGCCTGACGCAGGTGCTGCGTCGCCGCCACCCAGTCGGTACCGTCCGGTAAGATCACGCCGCCAGATCGCACGCCATAGACCTCCGGATTGTCGACGGCCATCGGCACCGTGCCATACTTCATGTGCGCCTCGACCGCTGCGAGCAGCCGTCGGCGTACGCGGATAACCATGGCGTCACTGGTCCCGAGATGTTCAGTGCTCCGATCGAAGATCGGGCCCATGCCAGCCGTCATCGCCGCGTCCTGCATGCTCACCGACGCGATGCCCGTGTAGCCCGAGGAGCCCACATTCTGTCGCTGCATTTGTCGGTCGATGAGGAAGTCATTGCTCAGCTCCTGCTCCGTCCGGAACCGTCCGTACCAGTCGGAAGTATTCGGCCGAAGACTCGACGCGGCGTTCGTCCGCGAGGCCATGTTGAACGCCAGGGTGTGTGTGTCGTCCATGGGCACGCGGCAGTTGCCACCTACCTTCGTCCCCAGCACGCCGGGCGGCGTAAAGGAGTAAAACGGCATGCACCATTGCGCAACACGCCAGTACGTCTGGCCTGGAGTAGCCTGGCGGCGGGCGCCATATGCGGCGCCGCCATCGGTGTCGATGACCTCGAAGTGCATGGTCCGGTCGCGCAGCTGGTACTCGGAAAATGAACCGGGCGCTTGATCGTCAGCGCTGAGCCCGCCGTAGTGCAAAAAACCAACATGCGAGGTGTCGATATCCCCTTCGAGCACCTGGAGCCAGTTGCAGCGGAGTTGAAACGCACGCACCGACTGCGCTGACGTCGGCGTCATGTTCCCCTCCAGATCTGGCAGCGGTGGCGGCTCACGACGTGGCCCCAGGTAGGCCCAGATCACACCACCGCGCTCGCGCGTCGGGTAGCTGACCGCCTTGACCCTGGTTCGAAAGTCAGACTCGGCCGGCTCGTTCGGCATGTCCACACATTCGCCAGACGTCGAAAACTTCCAGCCGTGGTAAACACACCGGAGGCCGTTTTCTTCATTCCGCCCGAAAAAGAGCGACGCGCCACGATGCGGGCAGTTGTGGGCGAGCAGGCCGACCTTTCCATCCGTCGCGCGGAACGCGATCAGGTGTTCGCCGAGCAGGAGCACGCGCACCGGATCGCTGTCCGGCGCCGGCAGCTCCGACGACAGCATCGCAGGCATCCAGAACTCACGCAGGAGGTTGCCCATTGGGGTGCCTGCGCCAACACGGGTGATCAACTCGTTCTCTTCGTGCCCGAGCATGTCGTTCCTCTCCTGGCGGCCGCGGCGGCGGCCTGTCGCGCAGTATAGGCGCCGTACGCGTTGCCGGACCGAGCGCGGGCACGGCAGAATCGGGAGTCCTCTCCATGCGGCGCCACCTGCTCACGCGGCTGTTCCTGTTTGTGCCCAGCCTGGTACTCGCGTCAATCGCGATTTTCGGCGCCATGCACGTCCTGCCTGGCGACGTCGCGCTGGTCATCCTCGGCAATGCTGACCCAGGCTCGAGTAGCAACCTGCAGCTCCTCGAGAGCTACCGCGAAGCGCTCGGACTGCACGATCCGCTGCCGGTCCAGTACGGTCGGTGGATCTGGAGCCTGGTCAACGGCGAGTTCGGCGGCACGTCGATCATCGATCACGAGCCGCTGCGTGACATCATCGCTCGTCGGTTTCCAGCAACGCTCGAGTTGGCGCTCATCGCGTTTGTCACGGCCTGGGTCGTCTCGGTCCCGCTTGGGGTAGTGGCAGCCTTGCGCCGCGATACGTGGCTCGATTACGTCGTTCGCGGCGTGACCATTGCCGGACATGCGGTGCCGATTTTCTGGGCGGCCCTCCTGGTCTTGCTCGGTCTGACGGCGGTATTCCACTGGACACCCCCGGTGGTGTATTCGTCGTTCGCCGCCAATCCCGCGGCGAATCTGCAGAAAGTGATCTGGCCCGCCCTGCTGCTGGCATGGGGTTTCAGCTCGTATCTCGCACGCGTCACACGCTCGAGCATGCTCGAAGTGCTGGCTCAAGACTATGTGCGCACCGCTCGCAGCAAAGGCTTGAGTGTCCGAGCGGTAAGCTTGACGCACTGCTTGCGGAATGCGCTGATTCCGGTCGTCACCGTCGGTGCATTGCAAATCGGCACGTTACTCAGCGGCAGCATCATTCTGGAGACGATTTTCGGAGTGCCGGGTGTCGGGCAGGGCATCATCAGCGCCGCTATCTCGCGCGACTACCCGGTGATCCAGAGTCTGGCCATGTTCCTCGTCCTCCTCATGCTCATCCTCAATCTCGGCGTCGATCTGCTGTATGGAGTAATAGATCCGCGCCTGGCGCAGCAGTGACAGCCACGGTTGCCACGCCTGGGCTCCCCGCGCAAGTCCGCCGCGGCGTAGCCTCGCGTCCCTGGTATGCCGGTCTACTGAACTTCGCGAGGCGCTACCGGATCGGAGCCGCTGCGGCCATCGTCCTGCTGCTGATCGTGCTTGGTGCCGTCTTCGCCG
>DASYKL010000599.1:0-2186 GCA_035995405.1 Chloroflexota bacterium | reverse complement strand
CGATGACGGTCGCGCTCAAGAGCGGCTTGGCCGAGCCAACCGCGGGCAACGGCTCCGCGGGCGCCGGGGCAGTCTGCGCCTGTACCCCCGCGCCGGCCATGGTGTTCCCCAACGCCGCCGCGCTGGCCACTGCAAACCCCTTCAAAAACGAGCGTCGATCGGTCGACATGACTGCGTCCCCCCGCATCTTCGCGCTACCGGCAATAGTAAGCCACCGCCGGCTACCGAAGTCTCAGGGGAAGCGCTCTTCAGAAACCGTAGAAAAAGCCGTCCCGTCCGTCGGCTGGACGTTGACGCTCACGGTGGCTGAACCACCACGCCGTGGGGCGCGAATCCAGTCCGTCGTCGGAACGCTGACGGAATAGCCCAGGCGGCCTGCCAAAAACCTGCCATCAGCGACCGGCACAAAATCAGAAGCCGTCACCCGCCGTGTCGTCTGCCACACTGTCCCGTCCGGCTCGCGTAGCTTGATCACCACCTCGCCAGTGGTCGTCGTGTCCTGACCCGTGCGGTCCACCAGCACCATGTCAATCCGCGAGCCGAGCGGGTCGGCCTCCAACGACACGCGGGACACTGCTACCGCGTCCCGAATAGCGATCTCGGTGTGCAGCATCGTCGAACCGACCTGCCATACGAACGTCAGCACCAGGAGAATCGGAATACCGATGATCACGTACGTGCCGCGGGAACGCCGCGCCTTGCGGGCAACGTTTGAAGCAGTCGACGCGCTCGCGGGCGCGGCAGAGCGGACTCGGGAAACGGCGGCGGCGACCATCGACGGAAACCTTTCTTAGCGAGCCGCCGCGAGGGGCGTCCTGCTCGCACGGTGGAGGTCGAGCGCGGGTTGCAACCCGACCTGCCGCACGGTGTCAGCGAATAACGTCAATCCGGGATCAACCTGCTCAGCGCGAGCGATCGCCTCGCGACTGCGCAACGTTCGACCAGCCCGTTCTTCCAATGCGCCAACGAACAGCGCCGCTTTCACACTGGCGGGATGCGTATGGTGCACCGCAACAGCCACCTCGAACGCTTCCTTGTGCGCACCGCTACCCCACAGCGCGCTGATCAGCGACAGCGAGATCACGACATCCGATCGCTCTGCCCGCAGGCGGCGCAACATGTCAGCCGCTTCGTGTTCGCGACCACCCCGCAGCAGTTCAATGGCATCGGCAAATGCCGATTCCGGCAGCTCGCCGGTCAACTTGACCAATGCGCGGCGGATGGCCTGATTGAACGAGTCGAGCTCCCAGGCCCGAACCCAGTGCTGGCTCGCGGCGGCATCGTCGCCGCGCTGTTGGAGCCAGATCGCCTGTCCGACGTACGACAGCACGTCTTCTGGATCGAGGCCCGAGCAACGGTCGAAGGTCGCGCGGGCATCATCACTATCGAGTTCGAGCTGCGCCCACGCCAGGATCCGCAGCGCAGCGAGACACGTCGGCAGTTGGCTCAGCACTGCCGTGGCCTGTGTGGCTGCCGAGGCGAATTCATGGTCGGCGGCCGCGCGCCGCGCTGCGGCGATCAGGTTCAGGATCTCGGGCATGAGCTACATGTTCTCCAGCAAAGACTTTGAGCAGGCAGAGTCAGCCGCTTCATCGACGGCCGCGCGCAAGTGTTCGACCGCCCGTCGCAGCACTGCCGACCGGGTCAGACGCCTGGGCTCAACTTGCTGCCAGGCTTCAATAATGTGATCGATATCTGACAGGTTGGCCGCGGACAGGTAGACCGTCCGCGCGGCGAACTGACGGACGGCACGATGCGCCACGACGGAGGCCGGTTCCACGTCTCGCAATAGCGACATCGGCTCGAGGGGCAGGAATTGTTCGGCCAGGCGGCCAGTCAAAATGCTCAGCGCCGCGCTGGTGCGTCGATTGCCGGTGCCGCTCAGGATCTGCAGCTTGGACGCCAACAGGCGCTCGCCGACCCCTGACATTACAAGGAGCCGCCGAGCCACCGCTGCCATCCCTCCCCAACGAAGCTGGCGAATTCCGGGGCTTCGTAACGAGGCCCACGTTCGGACACGCGACCCATCTCGTCCGCCATTTCCGGCGCCGCCGCGACCAGGTGCGGTAAATCGAAGAGCGCTTCGGCCTCAGACACGACGTCTGCTGCGTCGGCGGCATCGTCCGGCTTGGCTGTCCATGGTTCGGCGGCCGCGAACACAGGCGCTGCGATCTCGGCAGGCGCAT
>DASYKL010000598.1:0-2477 GCA_035995405.1 Chloroflexota bacterium | reverse complement strand
ACTTCGGCGCCACACAACCAAGCCGCACAACGCTCAGCGAGCCGTGCGCCCGTCCTCAAGGTCCCTGGCGACGAGCAACCCATCCGCTCGAGGTGGGCACGACGCGGTGCCCGCGTGGCGGCGTATTGAGCCTTCGGCGGTCTGCGAAGTGGGCTTTTCCCGCAACGGAGTTTTGATCTCCAGTCCGCGCTCCATGAGCTTCGGCGCCGCGTAACAAGGTGCCCTGGCCAGGTTCGTGCAACACGGGGCCGGCGGGTTCGAGACGGGTCAGCAATTTTGCGGATCATATCGGCGCCAGGCCGAAGTCGGCTGCCAGCTGGGTGTGCGTCGGCAGGCGCGTAACGGCTGGAGTTCGCCGGACACGATGCGGTCCCACACAAGGGTCGAAGCTGCGGGCGGTGCGTTAAGCATCACCCGTTTGTGCTAGCACTCTAGCAGAATTGGCACGGATGTTGCGCCTGCCGTGACCCTGGCAATCTCGCGGGGCCTGACCCGTGGGCGCACGTCTCGCCAGATCTCGCGTTCGGAGGATTCAACATGTCGACCGCACCGGTTACCGACTGGGGGACGGCCCTGATAACGTCGGCGGCAGCCGCCCTGGCGCTCCTGCTCGGAGCCATACCCAAAATCATCGGCTTTGCCGTCATCCTGATCATCGGCTGGATCATTGCTACGGCACTGGCGGCCGCTGTGGCGGCCATTCTGCGAACGGTCAAATTCAACGACCTCGCGCAGCGCGCAGGCATCAGTGGATTCGTCCAGAAGATGGGCATGCACACCGACGCGGCGGGCTTCCTGGCCACGCTCGTCAAGTGGTTCGTGCGGCTGATCGTGCTGGTCACCGCGTTCGATGCACTGGGACTGCCGGCGGTTTCGCAGGTGCTCCAGCAGATTTTACTGTGGCTTCCAAATCTCATCGTCGCGCTGGTGGTGCTGGTCATCGCTGGCCTGGCGGCGACAGCGCTGAGCAATCTCGTGCGAGGCGCCACGGCCGAGTCCGGCCTGGGCAATCCAAACCTTCTGGCGACGACCGCCAGAGTTGGCGTGTGGGCCTTTGCCATCGTGATCGCGGTCAATCAGATTGGCATCGCCACGACCATCGTCAACACGCTGTTCATGGCAACCGTCGGCTCGGTCGCGGTGGCGTTCGCGCTGGCCTTCGGTCTCGGCGGTCGCGAAACGGCTGGCCAGCTCGTCCAGAGTTGGTACCAGAGTGGCAAGCAAGCTGCGCCAAAGCTCGGCGACGCGGCCACTGCAGCGTCGAGGCAAAGCCAGGATGGTGCCAATGCAAACCGTGTGTCGTCCAGCACCACGGCCATCAGTACACCCAGTCGCTAAGTAAACCATTCGTCACAGCACGTGTGACCAGGGAGAAACAACATGAGCATGACTAACACCCCGCGAGCAACCACTGTAGTCGGCGTCTTCCACGATCGCGAACGTGCCCGTCAGGCAATCGAGGCCCTCAAAGAGGACGGCTTCAGTGGGGAGTCGATCAGCATACTCTCACCCGACAAACATGCGACTCAGGAAATCGCAGAGGACACGGGTACGCACGCTGGCGCTGGCGCAGCGACCGGTGCTGTCACCGGTGGACTGCTCGGCGGTCTGGGCGGCTGGCTGGTAGGCATCGGTGCTCTGGCTATTCCGGGCATCGGGCCATTCATCGCCGCTGGTGCGTTTGCTAGCGCCCTCGGCGGTGCCGCCATCGGTGCTGGCATCGGGGCAATCGCTGGCGCCCTGATGGGCATGGGTGTTCCTGAGGAGCACGCCAAGTACTACGAGGGCGAAGCCAGATCAGGTAAGACGTTGGTGACCGTCCGCCATGAAGGACGTTACGAGGACGCCCAGCGTGTCCTGCGCCAGCACGGTGCGTACGACGTGGATTCGCGTGATGGTGGCGTCGCGCCAGCCGCAGTGGGCGCAACCAGCGAAACCCAGGAGCCGAGGCCAGGTCGCGACCTGCTGAGGGAGCGCGAGACGGTCCAACTCCGCGAGGAAGAGCTCGTGGCCAACAAGCAGAGCGTCCAGACCGGCGAAGTGCAACTCGGCAAGGAAGTCGTGAGCGAAGAGCGCACGCTCAACGTCCCGGTCACCCGCGAGGAAGTCACAATCACGCGCACGCCGGTTGATCGTCGCCAGTCCGACCGAGCGATGGACGAGCGAACCGAGACCATCTCAGTGCCTGTTCACGAGGAGCAGGTTGAGGTCCACAAGCAGGCCCATGTCTACGAAGAGGTGGGCGTCCGCAAGCGTGCAGTCGAGGAGACTGAGGAAGTTTCTGGCACGGTTCGCCGCGAAGCAGCACGCATTGAACGCGACGGCAACGCGAACGTCGAAGACAAGAAGTTCGGGAGCTGAATCAATCGCTTTCTTGGAGGAGAATGCATGGGTTTACTGGATAGCTTGCTGGGCAATCCGCAGCAGCAGCAGGAGTATCAGAACTACCTGTCGCGCTACCAGCAGGGGCCGCCGCA
>DASYKL010000597.1:0-6723 GCA_035995405.1 Chloroflexota bacterium | reverse complement strand
GGCGTCAACCTGGAAACAGCGCGCGAGCTCAATCGTTCGGTCCAATCCGTATTCCAGGAGTCGCAGGTCTATCGGATCGATCACTATCTGGGAAAAGAAACCGTCCAGAACATCCTGGCGTTCCGCCTGGCGAACGGCATCTTCGAGCCGATCTGGAACCGCAACTTTGTCGATCACGTCCAGCTCACCGTTGCGGAGACGGTCGGCGTGGAGCGGCGCGGCGGCTATTACGACGAGATCGGCGCTTTTCGCGACGTCGTCGAAAACCACATGCTGCAGCTGCTCTCGATTGTGGCGATGGAGCCGCCGGTGGTGTTCGAAGCGGAGCCGGTGCGAGACGAAAAACTCAAAGTGTTGAAGGCGCTGCGCCGAATTCCGCCGGAGCAAACCGGCGAGTTCACACTGCGCGGTCAATACACCGCTGGCACAGTCGACGGAAAGCCCGTGTCGAGCTACCGCGGCGAAGAGAAAGTCGCGCCGGATTCGTGGACTGAAACGTTCGTGGTGATGCGCGTGCAGATCGACAACTGGCGGTGGGCCGGCACGCCGTTTTACTTGCGACACGGCAAACGGCTGCCCAAACGCGCGACAGAAATTGCGATCCAGTTCAAACGCGCACCACAAATGTTTTTTCCAGGCGAGGAGCGATTAGAACCCAACGTCCTGGCGATGCGCATCCAACCAGATGAAGGCATCAGCCTCCGCTTCGGCGCCAAGCAGCCCGGTCCGACCATGCAGCTCCAGGAAGTCGATATGAACTTCCAGTACGGCTCCTCGTTCGGCGCCAGCGCAACAGAAAGCGACGCCTACGAACGCTTGCTGCTGGACGCGATGCTAGGCGACCGCACGCTGTTCACCCGCGCCGATGAAGTGGAGCAGGCGTGGCAATGGTCAGAAGATATCCAGGAAGGCTGGAGCGAACACCCGAACAACGTCCACTTCTACCCGGCGGGCCAATGGGGTCCCAACTGGGCCGACGCGTTCATTGAGCGCGACGGCCGCCAATGGCGCCGCCTGTAGACGAGAGTCCTAAACCTCGCCGAGAAACTCAAGAAGAGCGTCGTTGAAAGCGTCGGGGTTCTCCATGTTGGGCAGGTGGCCGGCCTGATCGATGTTCACGAGCTTCGCGCCAGGAACGCCCGCGGCGATCTGCTCGGCATCGGCCGGCGGAGTCAGTATGTCGTGCTCGCCAACCACCACCAGCGTCGGCACGGTAATCAAAGGCAAGAGGAACAGGCTATCGACCCGCTCGGCCATGCCGCGGTGGCCGTCTGCCAACCCGCGGGCTGACGTCCCGGCAACCATCCGTCGTCCAGCCAGCGCCACCGGCGAGCCTGGCCGCAATGTCGGCGAAAAGAACCTCGGCAGCATCCCCTCGATCGCTGGCTGTGAGCTGCCAACGGCTTCTGCCTCAGCAGCCATCGCCAAGCGCCAGGCGCGATGCTCCACCGAGTCCGCGGTGGCCCGAGTATCAGCCAACACAAACGCCCGCACCCGTTCGGGAGAGCGCCGCCAGAACTCGAAGCCGATATAGCCACCCATCGACAAACCGACGTACACCACTGGTTCTGCCACGCCAACAACGTCGAGCAATACCGCCAGGTCGCGAGCGTGCTGGCCCATCGTCAACGCCCCTGGCGGCCCTCCCTCCGACGCTCCAAACCCCCGCAAATCCGGCGCGACCACCCGAGCCCCAGCCGCCTTCAACGACCCCAGCTGCGGGTCCCACATCGACCGATTCAGCACGAACCCGTGCACCAGCAATACCACCGGCGAGCCCTCGCCGGTATCCGAGTACGCCATCGCGATGTCATTGACCTGCGCGATCATCAGCGCTGCCCCTCTACCCTTTCCCACAGGTGTCTATTCCACACGGTGCCCGAGAAGCGATCGCCCGCGCCGCGGCTGAGCTCGCCACCGTCGCCCCCTTCTCGGAGCTCGCGCCCGTCGACCGCGCCCGACTCGCCGCCGCGCTCGAGCAAGTAACGTTCGACACCGGCGACGTCATCTTCGCTCAGGGCGCGCGCGCCGATTCCCTTTACATCCTGCGCGAAGGTATTGTCGAACGCCAGACGGACGGCGTGCGCCTCGACGTCCTCGGCCCATCCGCCGTCTTCGGCGACATGGGTCTCCTGCGCGACGAGCCGCGAGCGACCACGCTGATTGCCTTGAGCGAGTGCGTCGTCTGGCGCCTGCCCGGTGAGCGTTTCACCCGCCTCGTCCAGCGCACTCCCGGCATCGGCGCCTTCTTCGCTTCGGCGGTCAGCCATCGCCTCGCTCAACGACAGCTCGAAGTGGCCGAGCTCAGCCAGGAATTCCAGGGCATGGCCGAGCACCTCTACTCCACCCTCGACACCAACGAGCAGCAGATGATCGAGCGCGCCGCACTCCTGCCCATGCTCGACAAACGCGTCGTCGGGCTGTTGCTCGCCGGCAGCGGGCTCGCTGCGGCGCCAGCCGCACTGCCGCTGGCCGACATCCTCCTGACCGGCCGCGCCAATGGCACTGACGCCGTCGCCTACCCGCCGGTCTTCCGTCGTTTCCTGCTGGCTCAGATGACCGCTCGCCTCGGTCCCCAGGGCATCGCCAACACGCGCCGCGAGCTGGCGGCCATCGCTCGCGGCGCCGGCGCCCACGAGCTGGCGGTCCAGATGCTGCTCGACGGCGACCTCATTCCCGAAGCCGTCGAGCTCGCCGACCGCGAGGTCGACGTGCTGCTGCGTCAGGGTCACCTTGACGAAGCCCGCCACCTGGTGAGCGTCCTACCCCATTCGTCACTCGTCGAGCATCCCCATCTCCAGGAGCTCAGCGTCGATGCGCTCGATTTGCCCTCGCTCAGTGCACCCACGGTCGTACCTCGGCCGAGACGGTGGCGCCCCGGCAAGAAAGGCATCGCCTTCCTGCTGGGGGCACTGATCTTGTTCGCCGGCTGGCCATTGCCGCCACCCGAAGGCCTGTCCGACCGCGGCTGGCACGCCCTCGTGACGCTCCTCGCCGCCCTGCCCCTGCTGGCCGTCGAAGCACTTCCGGACGGCATCGTCGCGCTCATGCTCGCCTCGGCTTGGGTTGTCGGTGGCGTGACCGCGCCCCGCATCGCCCTGGGCGGCTTTGCCACCAGCAACTGGGTGCTGGTGGTCAGCACCCTCGCTGTCGGTGGCGCCATTGCTTCGTCAGGGCTCCTGTATCGCCTCGCACTGTGGGTTGTCGCCAATAGCCGCGGCGGCTATGCCGGTCAGGTCGTTGGCCTCGGCGTGGCCGGCATGCTCATCGGCCCGGCCGTCCCCAATGCCACCAGCCGCGTGGCGCTGGTCGCGCCAGCCGTCACTGAGCTGATCGATGCGCTCGGCTATCGCCCCGGCAGCCGCCCCTCGATTGGTCTGGCGATGGCAATGCTGATCGGCTTTGGCCAGATCGTCGCCCTCTTCCTGACCAGCTCTACTACGTCTGTGCTGGTCTACGCCGTGCTGCCCGAGGCCAGCCGTGCCAGCGTCAACTGGGGGTCCTGGTTCCTGCGCTCGGCCCCCACTCACGTGATTCTGTTCGGGTTGCTCGCGGCGTTCATCATCTGGCGCTACCGACCGACGCAAGCCGAGCCCCAGCGCCACGGCAACGCGCTGGCTCTGCAACGGGCCTTGCTCGGGCCGCCATCGCGACACGAAATCATCGCTATGGCCACCATCGGCTTCGTCCTGGTCGGCTTCAGCACCCAGCCGCTGCACCACATCGATCCGGCCTGGCTGGGCGTAGTCGCCCTGGCTGCACTGGCTGCCACGGGCGTGCTCGCCGCGAATGGCCTGAGCAATGTCAACTGGAGCTTCGTGCTGCTGTCGGGCATCTTGACCAGCATGTCGGACGTCTTTGCCGACACCCAGCTGGACAAGTGGCTGGCCGACCTGGCCACGCGGACCGTCGGCGGCCTGGCGTCGACACCGGTGGCCTTCGTGGCCGCGCTGACGGTGCTCTGTTACGTCCTGAGCCTCGTCATGCGCTGGCAGGCCTCAGCGCCGCTGCTGACCATCTCGCTCGCGCCGGTCGGACTGAGCGCTGGCATCGACCCGTGGGTCATCGCTTTGATCGCGCTCATGGCCTGCAATGGCTTCTTCCTGCCGTATCAGAGCACCACCTACCTGGCGCTCTATCACGGCACCAGCGGCCGCCTGTTCACCCATCGCCAGGCCCGCCCCACGGCGATTGCCTATGCCGTGGCTACCCTCGTGGCGTTGTGCGCAAGTGTTCCGCTGTGGCGGGCACTCGGACTCCTGTAGGCACGAAACAGCGCGGGTCAGCGACACAGCACGCCCCATCGTCGGCGTGATCTGCCGACTCGACTTGCAACGTCAGATGCTCCAGGCCGAACCGATCGTGCAGCATCGACCGTAGATCGTGCAGCACGTCTTCGGATGGACGCCCGTTCGATCGCACGTGACCGCTCATCGCTTCGAAACCGTTGCTGATGGACCAGACGTGCAGGTCGTGCACCGACTCGACGCCTGGCTCATGGCGCATCGCCGATTCGATCTCGGGCATGCTCAGATGACGGGGCGTCGCTTCCAGCAGCACGTCGATCACGCTACGCAGCAGGCCGATCGCCCGCGGCACGATCAGCAACCCGATCAATGCCGAGACGATGGCGTCAGCCTGCGTCCAGCCGCGGGTCAGAATGATCACCGCCGCGACGATCGTGCCCAGAGACCCAAAGAGATCGCCCAGGACTTCGAGGAATGCGCCGCGCACGTTGAGATTGTCCTGTGCGCCGCGATGCAACAAGAGCACGCCCGTCAGGGTGACCGCCAGACCACCGAGCGCCACCAGGAGCATGGGGCCAGCCTCAACCGCGGCCGACTCCTGCAAGCGGCCCCACGCCGAGGACAGAATCCATCCCGCGACGGCCAGCAAAGCCAGGCTGTTGACCATCGCGGCGAGAATCTCGGCGCGATAAAAACCGTACGTTTTGCCAGCCGTGGCGGGTCGACGGGCAAAGCGAATGGCAGCGACAGCCATTGACAGGCCCAGCACGTCGCCCAACAGGTGACCTGCGTCGGCGAGCAGGGCCAGGGAGCCGGTCAACAAGCCGCCGCCGACCTCGGCCAGCAAGTACAGGGCGGTGATGACGAGCACGACCATGAGCCGTCGTTCGCTTGAGATCGAGCGACGAGCCTGCTGATCAGCGCCGTGGACGTGCATCAACGGTCATTATCGGTCGGTTCACGCAACGTCGTTGACGTTACTCAACAGGAGTGCGCGCCGGCTGCGCCCAGACCCACAAAAAGTTGGTCACCAGACTCCACAAGAACGCCGCTCCTGTCCCGAGGACAAACGCAATCGGGTAAGCCAGGCTCAACATCTCGACGAGCCCGTTGATGAGCAGCCAATACACCACAAAGGCCCCCGCCGAAGCTCCGTGGTACTTGAGCGCGCGACTCCACGATGGCGTGGGATGCCCAAAAACCCATTGGTCAGCGACAACAAACTTGGCCAAAATGAGCACCTCCGCCGCCACAGCCGTGGCAACAGGCAAAGCCCAGCCCAGCCCTTCATACAGAAGCTTGAGGAGCAGCAGCTCCAAAACCGCCGCCACGCCGCCAAGCAAGACCCACGAGCCCACCCGTCGCAGCACGCCCTCAGAATGACACAAGCGCAACTTATTGCATGTCGACTGCGTACCTTCTGTTGACACCCCATCAGTCGAGAGGTACACCACCCACCATAGGCCTGGGCTCATGGAAACCATCTTCCTCGCGAGCTTCATCTTCGGCGCCCTCTTCACCCTGGGCTCGCTCGTTCTGGGGTTCGCCGGCCATGGCGCAGCCCACCTCAATCACGGAGGGCACGCCCATCTGGGAAGCGGAGCCCACGCCCACGGAAGCGTGGGCAACCACGAGCCGAACAGCCTGGCCCTGCTCAACGCCTCGTCCGTCATCGGCGCACTGACCTGGTTCGGCGCCGCCGGCTACCTGCTCCTCAGACTCGGCGATCTGGCGGTCCCAGCCATCATCGCCGGCGCCTTGATTGCAGGAGGTCTCGGTTGGTATCTGGTTGCCAGGTTCCTGACCTTGATCCTGAGTGGTGAACGTGAGTTAGACCCAGCCGACTATCGGCTTGAAGGAACGGTCGGCAATCTAACGGTCAGCATTCCCGCCGGCGGAACCGGTGAGGTGATGTTCTCAAAGGCTGGTGCACGACGCAGCGAAGCCGCACGCGCGGAAGGTCGCGTCGCCATCCCACGCGGCACCGAGGTGGTCATCACCGCGTACGCCGACGGCTTTGCAACGGTGCAACCCTGGGGCGAGTTCATGGCGGCGCACGCAACGTTCGCCGCGCAGAACAGAGAGGCATAGCGCATTCACATGGACATTTTCTTATTCGCCGTCGTCCTGGTAGCCGTCGTCGTGCTGTTGTCGATGATGTGGGTCGTCGGCAATCTTTTTCGGCGGGTCGGCCCGAACCGCGCGCTGATCGTCTACGGCTGGGGCGGGACGCACATTGTCACCGGCGGCGGCAAGGTGGTCTGGCCGCTCTTCCAGAGTTTTCAGGAGCTGTCGCTCGAGTTGATGTCGTTCGACGTCGCGCCCGAGCAGCAGCTGTACACCTCGCAGGGCGTGGCGGTGAATGTCGAAGCCGTGGCCCAGATCAAAGTCAAGTCGGACCCTGAAAGCATTCGTACATCGGCCGAGCAATTCCTGACCAAGCTGCCGGCCGAACGCGAAGCGCTGCTGCGATTGG
>DASYKL010000596.1:0-2596 GCA_035995405.1 Chloroflexota bacterium | reverse complement strand
ACGCCCAGGCCTGGGCGACCAGCTTGCCGTAACAGCTCGCTCGAGACGAGGAACGACGGCGCGCCGAGGATGGTAATGGTCGTGCCGAGCGAGCTGGCGATGGCCATCGGCAGCAAGAGTTTGGAGGCCGGAATGTTTCGTGCGCGGGCCAAACTCAGGGTGATCGGCAGCATGACCGCGGTGATCGTGACGTGATGTGTGAAAGCCGACGCGAGCGCAACCGTCGGCATGAGGACCGCCAGCAAGCGGGTCATGGTCTGGCCCGCCAACCGCCCGATCCAGCGGCCGGCCATGTCCGATAGGCCCGTCAAGTGCAGGCCGGCGCTCAGCACGAACATGCAGGCAATGACGACGGCTGGCTCGCTCTTCAGGCCAGATAGCGCATCGTCGGTCGACAGGATATGGCTGTAGGCCAGCGCCAGGATGATCAGCAGCGCTACCAGGTCGGGTCGCAAGCGCTCAGTGATCAGCAGCCCAATGGCCACCAGCAGAATCGCACAAAACACGAGCTGTGGCGGTGACAGCTCCGGCATCCGCCACCTGAGGAAGCACGGTGCGTACCACCGTCCTCCTCAGCCCAAAGTCAGCTGGCCTTGGAAGGACAGGTCGCCTGGTGCTGCTGGAGCTCCGTTTCCCAGCGCTCGATAGGCCGGTTCGAACCAACAACCGGCCCTTCGGCACGCTCGCGTGGATAGACGTCCATCTGGCAGGCGCGACAACGCGCCACCTGACCGTCATTCATCGTTCGCGCGTCGAACTGTTGCGCATACGGAGAGCCGGGCTGCTCGAGCAGTCGCAGAAGGAAAGGGCGCATAGTTTCGCCGTTATGCGTCCGCAAGGCCTGGCCGTTATTCGTCATGATACGTGAAGCATACGGCCTAGCGGTTGAGACACTCACCTATTTAGAACGAATGTTCTAGACTTGAAGCGATGCCAGACGGCTGTCCGCGGTGCCTGGAGCTCGAGCACGAGCTGGCGCGGATCACCCACATCGCAGCCGCCGCGGGTGTTTATGCGGCCTCGAGCAGCGGTCCGAACCCGCAGTACGACGTCGATGATGAGGCGCGCCGCTGGCTGGCGGCCCACCCGCGAGCGAACGTCGTCGAAGCGTGGCGCGCTGGCTGGTCCCGCGCCTGGTCGCTCGCTCGCGGCCTGCTCGACGAGTGGCGACGGCGCTGGGAAAGTCAGGCGCGCGAGATCGGCGTGCTCCGCTCACGGCTGGGCTTGCTGCTCCAGGAGCTGTCGCGTCGAGACGACTCCGGCTAATGGAGTCTGCTGAGGAATGCGACGGCGTCGTAGCAAGCCGCGGCCGCAGGATTGCCTGACACGATCTCAGGCTGCTGGCTGCAGTGTGCCGAATCCGCGCAAGCGCCGGATGGGCGAGAACAGCAGGATGACGCCGCCGATCACTGGTAAGAGACCGCCCAGGATTAACGTCGCCCGCAGTCCAAGCGTCTCCGCCAGAATGCCGCCGGCGAGTGAACCCGCCATCAGCGCGGCAAAGGCGCCGACTCTGACGACGGAGGTGACCCGGCCCAGGAGCCGGTCGGGCGTCACGGACTGTCGCACGGTGCTGATATTCGCGCCGGCGACCGGGTTGATCGCGCCCACCGCGCCAAGGAGCGCCGCCACCACGGCGGGTGCAGCTGGCGACTCGGGGACGAGAGCCAGACCACCATAGCCGACCGCCCACAGGCCCAGGCAGCCCAGAATCGTTGCGCCCACACCGAAAAGTCGCGTCGCGGGCCCGGCCGCCGCCGCGCCGAGCAGGCCACCGATGCCGAGTCCCGCAAAGACGCCGCCAACGGCGGCCGGCTCCAGGCGCAGCTCGCGGGTCATGAACAACACGACCACCCCGCTTTGAAACACGAGGCCATCGGCAAGCACGCCAAAGTTCGAGCCGATGAACAGTGGTCGCAGGAGCCGGTGGCCGAACACGGCCCGCAAACCCTCAGCCATCTCCGCGCCGAGTTTTCTGTGCGACGCTTGCGGCGGCGGTTCGTGGCTGTGCATGACGGCGAACGCGAGTGCCGAAATCAGGAATGAGATGCAGTCCACCAGGATGGCGAGCGGTGCGGTCAGGAGCTGGACCAGAGCGCCCCCGATGCCAGGTCCGGTCACGCGCGCGAGTGCTTCCGCGAGCGCCAATTTGGCATTCCCTTCGGCTAGATCGCCGCGGCTTACAACGGACGGCAAGAATGAGCCGTAGGCTACGGCGAACACGGCGTTCAACGTGCCCAGGCCAAAGCTGACAACGTACAGGTGCGGGATGCTCAGGCGGTCCGCGGCGGCCGCCAAAGGCACGCTCGCCAGGAGGATGGCACGCCCCAGGTCAGCGCAGATGAGAAGTGGTCGCCGCCGCGCGCGATCCACCCAGACGCCGGCCGGCAGTCCGAACACGACCAGCGGGAGCACGTTGAGGGTGCCCAACAGACCCATCTCTGCCGGTGTCGCGCGCAGCACGAGCGCCGCCGTCAGCGCCAAAGCCAGCTGGGTGACTTGCGAGCCCAGGAGCGACACGGTCTGACCAACCCACAGCTTGAGAAACTCGGGCTGGCGCCAGACGGAGATCTGGACAACGGTAGCCTGCGTGGCC
>DASYKL010000595.1:0-6294 GCA_035995405.1 Chloroflexota bacterium | reverse complement strand
GCCTCGACGCGGGCGCTCGGGTCGTAAGGCCAGTACCGCAGGCCGTCGAACGTCGGTCGTTCGGGCCACGGTATCGGGCTCTGCGGGTGATCGCGAAACAGCACGTCCTTCTCAGCGCGAAACCAGCTCAGAGTCGTCTCGTTCGCTGGCTTGTGCCGCAGCGCAGCAAACAATTCGGCAAGACGGCGCCGCCAATCGAGCAGTTCGAGATAGCTGGAAGGGGCCATGCTTGTGCGCTCTTGTGACGCCGCCAATTGGCCGAGTGTGGCAATCTATTCGTCATCGCGCAAGTGACCAGCGACGGAAATGGCCGGGTTCTGGTGGTCGATGACGACGCTCTTATCCGCGACACACTGGCGACGGCTCTCGGTGACGAAGGTTACACCGTGCGGGTGGCTCAAGATGGGCGGGTCGCCCTCGAGACGCTCGGCCTGTGGCGACCGGATGTCATCGTGCTCGATTTGATGATGCCGGTTATGGATGGGCCAGCGTTCCGCGCGGCGCAACGCGGCCTGGCCGCGGCGGCGCTCATCCCGGTGGTCATTTTGTCGGCGGCGCATGAGGTGCAAGCCCGAGCGGCGGCATTGGAGGCTGCGGCGGTGTTTGCCAAACCGTTCGATCTGACCAGCCTGCTCGATACCATTGCGTACCTGGTCGACACCTCCCGCCAACAAACCGCCTGAGCCCCAGACGCCTCGGCGCATTTCGCCGGTTGTGCCGACCGCCGCTGCGCGGCTCCGCCCCCTGGACGATCCTGACAATCCTGAGGAGAAGGGGTTTCGCCGGGCGAAATGGCCTCGGCCTGGTCGCGCTGCAACTCTCGCCGTCTCGTTCGCGTCATAGCGACACCTATGACGACGACCGGCCAGTATCCGCCTGACACGTATCGCCGCGGCTCGGCGCTGTCGCGCAGCTTCTTGCCTCTGGCGCTGATCACCCTCGGCGTGGTTTTCCTGCTCGGCAATATGATCCCCGACCGCGGTCGCGGCGGCCTGATCGTCTTCGGGCTGGGTGTGGCATTCCTGATCGGTCGCCTCACGACCGACCGCTACGGCTACGCCGTCCCCGCCGGCATCCTGCTCGCGATCGGCAGCTATCTCAGTCTGCAGCAGCTCACGCTGCTCTCGGGCGCGCGCGGGCCGGCCCTGTTTCTCCTCCTGCTCGGCGTGGGATTCGGGCTGGTCTATGTCATCGGGGGACGTCCAGCGGCCGTGTGGCCGATGTTCCCGGCCGTCATCATGATCTTCCTCAGCCTGTTCGTCTTCGGCGTGACTTCGCTAGCCTCGCTGGCCGCGTTCAGCTGGATCGTTGGCTACTGGCCGGCGGTGCTGGTCGCCCTCGGCCTGTGGCTCTTGTTTCGCGATTCGCTACCGCAACCTGTTCGGCGGCCGCTGGGGACGTTGGGTGGGATCGCCTTGTTAGGCTACGGGGCGCTCGCGGTCGGATCGACCCTCGCCGCGGGCGGGCCCATGGCGCGGACCAGCCTGGGGATGGGCTTCTTTGGCCCGCCGCCGTTTACGGACACCGTCACGCTTGACGCGCCGATCAGTGCTGGCCAGACGTTGAGCGTGTCCAACGCGGGCGGTCATACGACCATTCAAGGTACCGGCGGCTCAACGGTGCGGGTGAGCGCGGTTCGCCACGTCAGCCTGGGAGGCAAAGCACCGGACGTGCGGCTCAATGCGACCGACGGCGGCCTCAGTCTCGCTGCCAATCAGTCGAGGGGGTTCCCGTTTGGCACACCAAACGCGATCGATTACACGATCGAGGTGCCGGCGGGCGTGAGTGTGCGGGCGCAGGCAGGTAGCGGCGATATCGACCTTGATGGGCTGAGCGGTGAGGTACGGGCCACGACAGGCAGTGGCCAGATACGGGGCACAGGCCTGCTGCACTTACGCGAAGCGAGCACTGGGAGCGGCTCGATCACACTCAACGGCGTCTTCACTGAGGCAGCCACAGTGCACGCCGGGAGTGGCACGATCAACGTGACGCTACAGCCAGGAACGGCCGTTCAGCTGAACGTCCACACGAGCGGCGGCAGCGTCATGCCGCAAGGCCTGATCCTGAGCGGCGGGGTGACACAGCAACGCACTCTGACGGGCGCGCTCGGCTCGCCAATCCCAGGTGCGACTCTAGCCATAGAAACAGGCAGCGGCAACGTCCTGATCAGCCAATAGGCGTCACACACCCACCGGTGGGAGGTCGGCTTTGCGGATCGCCTCGTTCAGGTTGCCCACCTCCGTAACAACCGTTTCACTCAGCTGATCGAGCTGCGCCTGGACGCGTACAGAAAGGTCATCAAACACGGCTCGGGCGTTCGTTGTCGGCTTCGCATCTGCGCTCGCGATGTTCGCGGCTAACGCCGCCAGCTTGCCATTCAGGCGGACCGGGAAGTTGAGCGTGTCGCCGCGGGTCTTGGCTTCGACCTGGATCAGCGCAGCTTCGATCGGCTTCAGGCGATCGACGACTGCTCTGGCGGCCCTGGCGACAGCTTCGAGCTCGGGCTTGTCCTTGGCGCGGGTCACCCAATCGGCCGCCCGCCGGCTCATCACGCGAATTTCGTTGACCGCCTTGTGGACCTCCGATAACCGGTCGCGCAACCTGAGCAAAAGCTCGTATTGCGCCTTCAGCTCGGCATCCGACGCCCCAACCCGCGGATCGTTGACAACCGTGAACTCCTGTTCGAACGTCTGCTCGCCAACGGTCAGACGCAGGCGGTAGCTCCCCGGCGGAACCACTGGACCAGCGGCCCCACCCTCGACCAGCTCGTTGGCCAGCTCGTCGTCGTCCAGCTTCGTCGCATCCGGGTAGCGCAGATTCCAAACGAAGCGGTTCAGCCCTTCCTCTTTGGCAATGCGGGGATCATTTTGCTTCTTGGGCGTCTGCTCGCGGGTCTGCAGCACGTCCTCCACTACTTCTATTTCACCCGGCGTGGCCGAAGGAGTCGCAGCATCCGCTTCGTGCTCGACGTCCTTGCTGGAAAACGTCCGAATCTCGGTCCCGTCCGACTCCAAGAACGTCAGCGTGATGTCCCCAGCGGGCTTGGTTCTCAAAAAGTAGGAGACGACCGCGCCATTTGGTGGATTCGCCGCCGCGTCGTAGTAGCGGTCGACCTTCTCCCCGGTAGCCGCCACTTCGACCTGCTGGTAGGCGACCATGAAGGGGCCCATGAAACGGTAGTTGCGACCCTTGACGGGTCGATGCCCGAAGCCGCTGTTGACGCCGTACTTGACCACTGGCCGCGGCTTGACCAGCAGCGCCGTCGGTGACTCGTCAGTCCGGGCCGCCGCCAGCGCCCGGACGGGGCTCAGGTCATCGAGCACCCAGAACGAGCGGCCATGCGTCGCTACCAGCAAGTCACCTTCGGGCTCCTTGATGGCCAGGTCGTGCACTGGCACCACCGGCAGGTTGCCCTTCATTGGCTGCCAGCTCGCACCATCGTCGTACGACACCTGAATGCCCGTCTCGGTGCCGACATATAACAGGCCGCGCAGGATGGGGTCTTCGCGGATTACGCGCACGAAGACATTGCTGGCCAGCCCGTCTACGATGGGCAACCACGTTGCGCCGTAGTCAGCGGTCTTGAACAGGTATGGCGCAAAGTCGTCGAGCTTGTACCGCGTCGCGGCTACGTACGCCGCCCCAGGTTCGTGGGGCGAGGCCTCGATGATGCTGACCAGCGACCAGTCCGGCAAGCCCGGCGGTGTGACGTTCTGCCAGCTCTTGCCGTTGTTGCGCGACACATGGATCAACCCATCGTCGGAGCCTGCCCAGAGGACGCCTTGCTCGAGCAGTGACTCGGCGAACGCGAAGATCGTCCCGTAATACTCGGCGCCGGTGTTGTCTTTGGTCAGCGGTCCGCCTGACGACTCGAATTTGGTGACGTCATTGCGCGTCAGATCCGGGCTGATCTGCTGCCACGATGCGCCCTCGTCGGTCGAGCGGAAGACGTGGTTGCCGGTGACGTACAGCACGTTCGGATCGTGCGCTGAGAGCAGCGTCGGGAAGGTCCACTGAAAGCGATACCTGGCGTCCTTCGCACCAGAGCCGATCATCTCTTCGGGCCAGACCTCAATACTGCGCGACTGACCGGTGCTGTGATCGAAACGCGTCAGAAATCCGAGGTAGCTCCCTGCGAAGATGATGTCGGGATTGTCGGGACGGACGGCGATATAGCCGCTTTCGCCGCCGCCGACTTCCCAGTTTTCGGCATTGGTAATCGCCGCCAGCGCCGACCGACTCGGGACCGACATGGTGGTGTTGTCCTGCTGCGCGCCATAGAGCCGATATGGCGTCCGCGAGTCAGCGGTCACGTGGTAGAACTCCGCCGTGGGCTGGTTGTAGAGCGACGACCAGGTCTGTCCGCCGTTGTAGGTGATCGTGGCGCCGCCGTCGTTGCCTTGAATCATGCGCCGCGTATCGCGGCTATCGATCCACAGGTCGTGGTTATCGCCGTGCGGCGTTGGGAATTCCTGGAACGTGCGCCCGCCGTCGTTGGAGCGGTACGTCTCCACGTTCAGCACCCACACGGTTTCGGAATCGCGCGGATCGGCAACGATGTGGTGGTAGTACCAGGCGCGTTGGCGCAGGTTGCGATCGTCGGACGCTTTTTCCCACCGCTCACCTCCATCCTCAGAGCGGAAGACGGCGCCGTTCTCGGCTTCGACGATGGCGAACAGACGATCGCGCTGCGCGGCCGAAGCGGTCACGCCGATCTTGCCGAGCAGCCCTTTGGGCAGACCCTTGTTGCGCGAGATCTCTGTCCAGGTGTCGCCGCCATCGTCCGATTTGAACAGGCCGCTGCCAGGTCCGCCGCTGGTCAGGCTCCACGGCGTCCGCCGCGTTTGCCAGAACGCCGCGTAGAGGACGCGCGGGTTGAACGGATCCATGATCAGGTCGTTGGCGCCCGCTTCCTGGTTTCGGAAGAGCACGTGCTCCCAGGTCTTGCCGCCGTCGCGTGAGCGGAAGATGCCGCGCTCCTGGTTCGGGCCGTGGGCATGGCCGAGCGCCGCGACATAGACGGTGTCGGGATCGCTCGGATGGATGCGCACCTTGCTGATGTGGCGCGTGTCAGTCAGACCGAGGTGCGTCCACGTTTTGCCAGCGTCGGTGGAGCGGTAGACGCCGTCACCGTGGGCGACATTGCCGCGGATGGTGCTTTCGCCCATGCCGACGTACAGCACGTTCGGGTCTGATACGGAAATGGCGATCGCACCGACGGATGCCCGCTGGAAAAAACCGTCGGACAGGTTTTCCCAGTACACGCCGCCGTCGGTCGTCCGCCACACACCACCGCCGGTTGAGCCGAAGTAGAAGGTGCCCGCCTCGTATGGATGCCCGGCCACGGCTACCACTCGACCACCTCTGAACGGACCAACGAGTCTGAATTCCACGTTGGTCAGCAGGTCTGCTGTCATTGACGAACAAGGGTAAGGGGTCGGACTCCTGCGACAATACGGCGGTGCCCATGTCAGCGGAGTCAGCCGTCTACCTGCACTGCGACGTGGACAAGATGTACTACTCCGTCGAGGCCATCGAGACCCCGACGCTGGCGCAGGACACGCGGGCGGTCATCATTAGCGTCGACCCACGCGAGTACCCACGTGCGGTGGTCACGACCGCCAACGGCGTGGCGCGGTCGGTCGGCATTTCGAGCGGCATGAGCACGGCCATGGCCACGCGACTGGCGCGCGACAACGGCATCGACGTCGTCTATGTTGCTCCGCGACACGAGGTGTACGGACGCTATTCGCGGCGGCTGATGGACGTCCTGCGCACGGAGACGCCGCTGCTGGAGCAGCGCTCGATCGACGAGGCTGCGCTGGACTGGCGGCACAACGGTTTTCACACTCAACCGGTAAGCGCCCTGCGTGAACGCATTCTCCGCGAGATCGGCTTATCGGTGTCATTCGGGGTGGCACCTACGCTGCTCGTGGCAAAGATGGCGTCTGAGGCGGCGAAGACCCGTGACAACCACGTCTACGTGGTTGAGCCAGGTGCGGCAGTGGGGTTTCTTGCGCCGCTAGCGGTGCGGTCGCTGATCGGCATCGGGCCGAAGTCGGAGGCGCGCTTGCTCGGCTTTGGCATCGCGACGATCGGACAGTTGGCAGAACGGCCACTCGACTGGCTGGTCGACCAGTTCGGCTCGTCGTATGGCCGATACCTGTTTCGCGCCAGTCGCGGGGAAGACGACTCGACGCTCGTTGGCGAACATACCTACAAGAGCATCTCGGCAGAGCACACCTTTGCCCGTGACACGGCGGATCGGGCTGAGATCTGGCGGCGGCTGCAGGC
>DASYKL010000594.1:0-3843 GCA_035995405.1 Chloroflexota bacterium | reverse complement strand
CGAACGCTGCGTATCACGCTCAGTGAGCGGTCGACGGCCAGGCCAGCCAGCAAGAATGGCACACCCAGACCGAAGGCATAGACCAGCAGCAGCAGCACGCCTTCGCCAACGGTCTCCTGCTGTGAAGCCAGGCCAAGCAAGCCTGCCAGGAACGGTCCCACGCACGGGGTCCAGCCTGCGCCAAACGCCAGGCCCATCAGAAAGGCGCCGAGGTGACTGCCGCCCGAGTTCGGCTTCAACTCGCTGACACGGGCCGTGCGGTACAGCAGCGGGATCTGGATCAGCCCGAGCATCTGCAAGCCGAAGATGACGACCAGGATGCCGCCGACCTTCCACAGTACAGGCAAGTTCTGCAACAGCGTCTGACCAAGCACGCTGGCAGAAGCGCCGAGCAAGGCAAAGATGACTGCCAGCCCGACGACGAAAGCCAGCCCCTGGGTGATGATCTTCGTTCTGGCGGTACCGTGGGCAGCTTTCAGCTCCTCGGCGGAGCGGCCCGTGATGAAGCCAAGATACGCCGGCACGAGCGGCAGGACGCACGGCGAGGCGAACGAAACCATGCCGGCGGCAAGTGCGGTCACCAGCAACACGGGCGACAGGCTGGGCTCCACGGCAGGCGAGTATGGCATAGAGCCGCGGGTTTTGACGGAGCAAAAACCGCCCCGCCAGCGAAGCAGCGAAGCTTCGTCAGCTCAGTCCGGAGAGCTCGCGATTCTTCTGGGTGAAGCTCTTCCACTCGTCAGGCACGGCGCTCTCATGGAAGATGGCGTTCACCGGGCACTCAGGTTCGCAGGCGCCGCACTCGATGCACTCGTCAGGGTTGATGTAGTACATCTCCTCGGCTTCGTAGATGCAGGAGACGGGGCAGACGTCGACGCAGCTGGCGTTTTTGGTGCCGATGCACGGCTCGACGATCACGTACGTCACAAGGAAGCTCCTCCGGGGGGCTGACGTGATTATCGACAGCGCCGGTTCGCACCGGCTGTGACCTGCGTCACACAGCCCGCCACTTGGAGCTCAACTCCAGGCGATCCGCTTGAGCAAGGCCTCGTCGCACACGTGAATGCGACCACGGGCGAGCTTGATAGCGCCGTCCTGACTGAGTGCTTTGAGCGCGCGGCCGACGACTTCGCGGCGTGAGCCAGCCATGGCCGCCAGCAGCTCCTGGGTCAATCGCGGCGCGCCGCCGACAGCATGGCCCTCGAGGAGAATCTTGGCCAGGCGACTGGTCACATCGCGAAAAGCGAGGTCTTCGACGAGCATCAGCGCCTCACGCAAGCGTCGGGCAAACGTGCGAGTAATCGCCAGGGCGATGCCCGGCCGCTCGGCGACAAAGCGCAGCAGGTCGCGCTGCCGCAGCAGGTAGAGCGTGCAGTCTTCAATGGCCAGAGCGCTGGCCGGGTTGGGACCTTCATCGAATACGGCGACTTCGTTGAACATGTCGCCTGGACGTAGCAGCCGCAGGACCTGCTCGCGGCCGCGCGGCGACGTCTTGAACAGCTTCAAGCGGCCGGCTTGGACTACATACAGCACCGACGAGGCCGCGCCTTCGAGGAGCACGATCTGGCCGGCCGGGTAGCGGCGTTGGAACATCGCGCCACCGAGCGCTTCGAGATCATCGGCAGCCAGGCCGGTGAAGAAATCCGAGCCAAGCGAGCGCAGCTCACGCGCCGAGACTGCCCGCGGTTTAGACGCAGACGGCCGCGCCGACGTGCGGGCGGGCGTCAGAGTCGCGGGCACGGTGGGCTGGATTATAGGCAGGCGCTACGCCATCTCGACGGAGATCGCTAAGTGGCAGTCGTTCGTTCGAGCAAGACCTACACTTCTGTTCAGGGGGAGCGACGATGCACGATGCTCATGCGCGAGTACCGCGGCATCCCTGGTGGGGTGCCTACGACCAGGGCGTGCCATACGAGCTCGACATCCCCGACGAGCCGCTCCACACGGCTCTGACCACTGCCGCCGGACTGCACCCGCAACGCGCCGCGATTCGCTTTTTCGGCCGCTCAATCAGCTACCGCGAGCTTGAAGCACTCGCCAATCGCTTCGCTAACGCGCTGATTGCCCTCGGCGTGCAACCCGGCGACCGCGTCGCCTTACTCATGCCCAACTGCCCGCAGATGGTGCTGGCGTACTACGGCGCTTTGCGCGCCGGCGCCGTTCTCGTTCCAACCAGCCCGCTGTATTCGGCGTCTGAGCTGGAACACCAGCTCGCGGACGCCGAAGCCAGCGTGGTCGTGTGCTTATCGGCGCTGTTCGGCCAGGTCCAGACGGTCCGCCCGCGCTTGCCCGCGTTGAAGCACGTCATCGTGACCAACATTAAGGACTTCTTCCCCACAGGCCTGCGATTGCTGTTCACGCTCAGCAAGGAGCGCAAAGACGGTCATCGGGTAAGCCTGCCGAGTGATGGTCAGACGTACTGGCTGACGCGTCTGCTCGACCGCGCACGGACCACTGACCCGGCCATAGCCGTTTCGGCCGACGATTTGGCGTTGTTGCAATACACGGGTGGCACGACTGGCCTGGCCAAGGGCGCGATGCTGTCGCATCGCAATCTGGTCGCCAACGCTCTGCAGGTGCGGGCCTGGTTCAGCGGCCTCGCCAATCCGGACGGCTCCGACATCGTCATGGGCGTCCTGCCGCTCTTCCACATCTACGGCATGACCACGGTTATGAATTTCAGCATCTTTGGCGGCGGGACCATGGTCTTGCAGCCGAAGTTTGTCGTCGAGGACGTGCTGAAAGGGATCCATCGCGAAAAACCACAGCTGTTGCCGGGCGTGCCGACGATGTACCTGGCGATCAACCATGCTCCGAACTTGCAGCACTACGGCTTGCGCTCGCTCAAAGGCGCGATCAGTGGCGCGGCGCCGTTGCCGCGCGAGGTCCAAACGCAGTTCCAGCAGTTGACTGGCGCTCGGCTGGTCGAAGGCTACGGCTTGACCGAGGCCAGCCCGGTCACGCATTGCGTCCCGTTAGGTGGCCCGCCGCGTATCGGCTCGATTGGCGTGCCGCTGCCAGGGACCGCCGCCGCGATCTTCGACCAGGAGACGGGTCAGCGACAGCTTGCTCCAGGCGAAATCGGCGAGCTGGCGGTGCGCGGGCCGCAGGTCATGCAGGGCTACTGGCGGCGCCCGGAAGAAACGGCCAACGTGCTGCGCGACGGTTGGTTGTTCACCGGCGATATTGCCTCTGTTGCCGAGGATGGCTACTTTACGATCGTCGATCGCAAGAAGGACATGATCATCAGCGGCGGCATGAACGTCTACCCGCGCGACGTTGAAGAGCCGCTGTTCGCACACCCCAAGGTCAAAGAGGCCGTGGCGGTCGGCATCCCGGATGACCGCTGGGGTGAGGCTGTCAAGGTATACATTGTGCTGCGCGACGGCCAGTCCGCGACCGAGCAGGAGATGATCGACTATTGCCACGCCAGGATGGCGCGCTACAAGGTGCCGAAGTTCGTCGAGTTCCGTGCCGACCTGCCCAAGAGCATGGTCGGCAAGGTCCTGCGTCGCCAGCTCCTGCAGGAAGAGCTAGCGCGCCAGACGACGAGTCGCGCGTCCTGAGCCCAGCCCGCGTCCGTGTTCGCTACGCCGACACGGACGCCATGGGCGTGGTCTATTACGCCAACTACCTGGCCTTTTTCGAGACTGGCCGCGTCGAGGCACTGCGACAGATCGGCTCGGCATACGCCGATGTGGTTCGGCGGGGTGTCCATCTGGCGGTCGTGGAAGCTGTGGTTCGCTATCAGCGTTCTGCCGTTTTCGATGATGTGCTGCTGGTGTCGACGCGCGCTACGGATTGTGGACGCGCCCGGTTCACGTTTCGCTATGAGATCCGACG
>DASYKL010000593.1:0-9175 GCA_035995405.1 Chloroflexota bacterium | reverse complement strand
AGGACGTCGGTACCATAGGCGCAATGCAATCGCGTCCCATCAGTGAATACCCCGATAGACGGGCTCAGGGTCCAGCAATCAGGGTATTCATTGATACGCTCTCTGGCAGGTTGGTCGAGGTTCGACAGATGTGGTGGTTCTGAAGAGCACCGAGCAGGTGCTTCCATCACCCGCCAACCCACTTTTAGGGCGCGAAGCCGCACTGTCGCACGTGCGTGGCCTGATCGCGGGCAAGCGCGCGCGGCTGTTGACGCTGACGGGCGCGGGCGGCACAGGAAAGACCCGCCTGGCGCTAGAGCTGGCCGCCGAGCTCGGCAGCACGTTCGATAACACCTGGTTCGTCGACCTGACGTCGATCGACACTGACGATCTACTGCCGTCAGCGGTGGCGCAAGCCATCGGCGTACAGGAAGGCGGCAGCCAATCGCTGACGGACATCTTCAAGGAAGTCCTGTGCGAACGGCCGTCGCTGCTGATTCTCGACAACTTCGAGCACGTCATGGGTGCGGTGCCCTATGTCGCGGAGCTGCTCGGCCTGTGCTCCGACGTGGTGATCCTGGCGACCAGTCGCGAACCGCTGGCGCTACGAGCTGAGCACGTCTACTTTGTCGAACCGCTGGCCCTGCCCGATCTCGGCGAGCTCCAGGATGCCGTGGCCGTTCGCCAGGCGCCGTCAGTCAGATTGTTCGAAGAACGCGTGCGTGCGCGACGCGCCAGCTTCGTGATGACCGATGACCTGCTGCCGGTGGTCGCCGAAATCTGCGTGCGTCTGGATGGATTACCGCTGGCGATCGAGCTTGCCGCGGCGCAGGCAGCACTTCTGTCGCCGCGCGTCATTCTCAGCCGACTCAGCGCCCAGGCGCCGTTTGTCATCAGCGGTCCGCGTGATCTGCCGGCGCGGCACCAGACGCTGCGCGCGACTGTGGCGTGGAGCTACGACCTGCTGACGCCCGTCGAGCAACGGGTCTTTCGCCAATGCGGCGTGTTTGCCAGCGGCTTCAGCGCGGAAGCGGTCGAGGCCGTATGCGGCGAGCTGGAGCCAGGCATGGATGCGCTGATGGTGCTTGGTCAACTGGTCATCAAAAGCCTGGTCAGAGTCTCCGAGGACTCGCTTGGGAGCCCACGATTTTCGCTGCTCGACACGATCCGCGCGTATGCCGTCGAGCAGCTCACGGCGGCGGCCGAAATCGAGCAGGCACAGCGACAACACGCCCTGTACTACGTCGGCCTGGCAGAGACTCTTCAGGCGTCGCTCCGCGGGCCGGGGATGTCCGCTGCCCTGAACGAGATGGCTCGCGACTACGCCAACTTCCGCGCGGTGTTCGGCTGGTCATCGAGTACGGGAGACCTGGCGATGGGCTTGCGGCTGGCTGGGGCGCTGTATCGGTTCTGGAATGCACGGGGCCACCTGGCCGAAGCGCGGAGCTGGCTTGCGGCAGCACTGCCGCGCAGTGAAGCAGTGCCGCTGGAGACTCGCGCGATAGGCCTACATGCCGCCGGGGTCATGGCCGGCATGCAGCACGACGCCGAGCACGCGGTGACGTACTTCACCCAGAGCCTGGAGATCTGGAAGACTCTCGGCGACGCGACGCGTCAAGCAGCGGTGTACCTGAACCTTGGCCTCGTGGCACAGGACAGCGCGCGCCTCGAAGACGCGCGAGGTTTATTCGAACGGGCCCAGGAGATGTATGCCGCAGTCGGCGACCGTTGGGGTCTGGCCAGCGCGATGGGCACGCGCGCCCGAATTGCGCGGGAGCTGGGCGATCTGGATGGCGCGATGCGGCTGTTCCGCGATTGTCTGATCCTCTTCCGCGATCTGGGCGACGATTGGGGGACGGCCAACTCGCTCAACAATATTGGCCAGGTGCTGCTGGCCCTGGAGGATCGCAGCGGTGCGTTAGACGCCTTTCGACAAGCGCTGGAGGTTCGCCGTTCGCTTGGCAACATCCTCCACATCGCGGAATGCCTGGAGGGCATCGCGGCGGTCGTCGCGACGAGCCAACCTCGGCAAGCGACGCACTTGCTCGGCGCCGCCGAAGCGCTGCGCGAGACATCTGGCGCCCCGATTCCGCCTGTCGAGCAACAGGCCCACAGCCAAATCGTCGCTCGCGTGCGCGGCCGGTTGCGCGAGGACACGTTCGCCGCCGCCTGGTCGCAAGGTCGAGGGCTGTCATTGACGAGCGCGATCGACCTGGCGATGCGTGATGAGGTGAGCAGCAGTCCACTGCCGTCTCCGACGTTGACCGATGGGCCTCAGATGTTGAGTCCGCGCGAGCGCGAAATCGCCCAGCTTATCGCTCAGGGGGCGTCAAATCGCGACGTCGCCGAGCAGCTGGTGGTTTCGATCAAGACCGTCGAAACCCACGTGCAGCACATCTTCGCCAAGCTGGACGTCAGGACGCGGGCCGAGATCGCCGTGTGGGCGACGCGGCGCGGGTTGGTGTAACGCGCGGAAGACCCAACCGCCCATGCCCAGGGCGAGTAGGACGTCGCCGACGCTCAGTACGTTGGGGCGTGGCAGCCAGCGCGGCTCGGGCAAAGTGTCGCCGAGCCAGGCGAGTTGGGTATCGGGACCCATTAAGACGATGTTGTCGAGCCGCGGGATCTGTACATCGGTCGTGATCGGGTGTGAGCCCCAGA
The DNA here is from genome assembly GCA_035995405.1 of Chloroflexota bacterium. GTDB lineage: Bacteria > Chloroflexota > UBA6077 > UBA6077 > CF-72 > CF-72. Next base: position 6,535 of record DASYKL010000593.1, on the reverse strand, counting down.
CGGCGACGGCAGCTTCAGCCGATTGTGGCATGTGACCAGCGTTGGCCACGATCGCGAGTGTGTTCAAGCCGATACCGGCCGCCATGACCAGACACGGTAGGTCCCAGCGCCGGTTGTGGCGGGCGTTGCGCAGCAGTGCTGCCAGCATGCCGAATTTCGTCGCGACCCAGATCCACGGCCCGACGGCAATAGCCCAGTCGAGCGAATTGATTGGCGGGTTATAGAGGATCAGCTCGACCGCGAACGCCAGGACGACGATTGACCACCACTTAAAACGTGCTCGCGCTAGCTGGGCGGCGGATCCGCCCAAGCCAAGCGCGGCTACGGTGGCGATGAGCGTAGGGAGCAGCAGACCGAACAAGGTCCGGATCTCAGGAGAGAGTTGCTCGAGCTACGAGAGTGATGAACTAGACCCAGTAGTGGTCGGCGGCTCCGCCGAGGACCATGGCAACGATAGCAACCAAAACGCAAGCGCCCCGCACGACGGTGCGTGGGTCGCGTGTCCACCAGTGTTCAAACCGCATCAGATTCCGTTCTCCTCTTGCACCTTGGGACACTCAGGTCCCAGTACTGCAAGGATCGGAAGTCAATAGGGGTTCGATTCCCCTGTGTGGGGGGTTTCGGCTACGCGGAGGCTGATATGGGCTCGGACTCGGTTGTCTGATGCACCGTTTCATGTCGTCGCAAGGCCGGTATCCGCCACGCCACCACAGCCACGACCACCAGACAGGCGAGGCCGCCACTGACCACGGCGAAAACGGCGTTGGTAGCGCTCGCCACGAGCCCGGATTCGAATGCACCCAACTCATTGGAGGCGCTGATAGAGACCGAATTGACGGCTGTGACGCGACCGCGCAGCGCGTCCGGTGTATTGAGCTGGATCGTGTTCTGGCGCATGACCATGCTGATCTGGTCGGCCATGCCTACCAGGGCGTAGCAAGCGACGGACAACGGCAGCGACGTGGAAACGCCAAACAGGATGGTGGCCAGGCCGAATGCGGCGACGGACAAGAGTAACAGCCGCCCGGTTCTGGTGGGGTGCGGCAAGACGACGAGCGCCAGCGCCATGACCAGCGTGCCGGCCTCGAGCGAGGCTGACAGGATGCCGTAACCGAGGGCGTCAGCGTGCAGGACGTCGACGGCATACACAGGCAGCAGTGCGCGAGCGCCGCCGAACATGACGGCGAACATGTCGAGCGTCATAGCTCCGAGCAGCACCGGGCGCTGAAACACGAAGCCCAGCCCAGCGCGAATCGCCGACATCTCCAGGCGGCCGCTGGAGCGGCTAGTTGGGACGTGCAGCGGAACGAGCGACACGATGGCGACGGCAACCAACACGGCATGGACCACGTAGGCCTGGCCGATGCCGCCGATCGCGATGAGTACACCGGCGAGCGCTGGGCCACTGACCGCGGTGACGGAGTTCAACGCGGAGTTCACAGTCAGGGCGCGGGTGAAGAGGTGGCGCGGGACGATCGCTGGGAGCATAGCCTGGCGGGCGGGGTATTCGAACGACGAGGCCAGGCCAGTCAGCAGGACGATGGCGTAGATCAGCTCGAGTGTGACGTGGTTTGTGGCTATGGCAGCGAGCATCGTCACACTGGCCAACGCGGGGATGAGCTGCGAGGCGAACAGGACGACGCGGTGGTCGTAAGCGTCTACGACGGCGCCGCCGACGAAGCTGCTACAGAGGGCTGAGACGAAGCCGACGAGACCGACGATGGCCAGGCTCACGGTCGAGTTGGAGAGGGCGTAGACCTGCCACAAGATGACCGCCTGGAGGAGGGTGAGGGCAATGCCACTGGCGGCACGACTGGCGGCGTACGACCAGAAGCCGGGGAGCCGCAGGACGGGTGCTAGATCGCTACTCATTCAGGGTGTTGTGTAAAGATCGGCCGGTGTTCTATACGGATCGGGCGGTGACGTGTACGGTTCGGGGGAGCCCTGCGGGCCCCCCGCCCCCGTTCGTTGCTCCGCGCTGCGCGCTGCGCACTCACTTCCGGGGCGACCCCCCGCTTAAGGGGCGCTTCGCGCCGCGGCCGAACGCGCGCGATGCACGTGCGCTTCGGCTTAGACAGCTTCAGGAGCCCGGCGCTCGGCGCCAAAACACACTTCAGAGCCACGGCGCTGCGGGTCCCGCCAGGCCGTCGCCGCGCGCGCGGCAGCGTTAAGCGGGGGGTCGCCCCGGAAGTGAGTGCGCAGCGCGCAGCGCGGAGCAACGAACGGGGGCGGGGGGCCCGCAGGGCTCCCCCGATCCGTACACAACCCTTCGTACTCCGTAGTCCGTACTTCAGTAATCTGACGTCCGGACTTCTTTTTGGGTGATGAACTCCAGTAACGCTGGGCGGCCGTTCTGGGTTTGTTCTATTCCGCGTTTGATGGCCGGGATGATTTCGGAGGGACTGGTGACTCGTTCGCCGTAGCCGCCGAACGCTTTTGCCATGTCGGCGTAATTGCCGCTGATATCCGTACTGCGGTACTTCTCTGTTGCCACGGCCATCACCTTCAGCTCGATCGCCATGCTGAAGTTGTTGAGCAAAATGGACAGAATCGGAATCCGTTCGCGTACGGCGGTCTCGAAGTCCATGCCCGTGAAGCCGATGGCGGCGTCGCCCCAGACGTTGATGCACAGCTTGTCTGGTCGCGCGAGCTTGGCTCCCATGGCCAACCCCAGTCCATAGCCGAGCTGCGTGGTTTTGCCCCAACCGATGTAGCTGAGCGGCGTTGTCGGTCGCCAGAACGGAGCCAGCTGATCGCGTGGCGAGCCGGCATCGTGGGTAATGATCGTGTTGGCGACATCGACGGTGTGCAGCAAGTCCCAGATCACGCGATACGGCGATAAAGGCGTGTCATTTGAGGTCAGCTTCGGATTCCACTCGGCGAGCCATTCTTCGCGAATGCGGGCGATGTCCGCTGCAATGGCGGGCGCTCGGCCGCGCGGCTGGCCGTTGGGCAGTCGCGCGCGGACTTCTGCCAGCACGGCGCGGAGGGTGAGCTCGGCGTCACCGACCAGCGCGTACTGGATGGGTAACTCTTTGTTCAGGTCGGCTGGATCCAGCGTCGCTTGAATGTAGGTCGGGCCATTGCGTGGCAGACGAACGCCATAATTCGTCGTGCCGAAGCTGCAGCCGATGCCGAAGATCACGTCAGCGGCGTCGAGAAACGTGCGCACGGGTTTGGGGATCGAGCGGCTGCCGGCACCCAGTGACAGAGGATGCCTTTCCGGAAATGCACTTTTGCCCTCGAGACTGCTGGTGACTGGCGCTTCGAGCAGCTCGGCCAGCCCGCGCAGTGCGTCCCAGGCGCGGGCGTAGTGGACGCCCTGGCCAGCGTAGAGGACCGGCCGTTCGGCTTTGACCAGTCTGTCGGCGACTTCGGCGACGGCTTGCGGGTCGGGCGCGGAACGCGTTCGCGGCACTGGGTCATAGGAGAGTGGCTCAGGAACGTCTTCGGCCATGACGTCAGTCGGAATTTCGACCAGAACGGGGCGTGGGCGACCGTTTCTGACCTGGGTGAAGGCGCGCCGCATGGCGTCTGGAACAGCGTCAGGCATGGTGACCTGTTCGCACCATTTGGTGATGTGCTGATAATTGAGAAAGGCGTTGAAGTTTGGCGGGACGTTGATCAAACGTCTGGGGTAGCCGCCGGGCAGGACGACGATGGGCACAGAATCGCCATAGGCCTGGGCAACGCCGCCGAAGGCGTTCTCGGTGCCGGGGCCGTGCTGCATGGCGAAGACGCCGACCTGCTGGCCTGAGGTAACGCGACTGACCGCGTCGGCCATGTGGAGGCCAGTCCGTTCCTGTCGAACGATGATGGTGCGAATGTCCGCTTTCGCGGCGGCTTCGATGATCGAGTTGACCGGGTAGCCGATCAAGAACTCTACGCCCTCGCGCTTCAAGATTTCGGCTACGGCTTCAGCGGAGTTCATATCTCTCAGAGACTACCTGAGATTCGTGCGCGGAATAGTAGGCTCCCCCGACCCGGCCGCTGAGTCCAGAGGTACTATGGCGGGATCGAGGGGGATTGCTACCTATGGGCAAGATCCGTCATATCGCCATTCGCTGTGAGGACACTGAGGCTACGTCCTCCTGGTTGCAGGCCGCGCTCGAGCTGCGATTTGTGCAGCGGCGGGACTCGGGGGCTATTGATTTGTCCGACGGGGACATCAACGTTACGTTGTTGCCGCTGGGCTTAGGGGCGGGCGATCGACCTGTCGCAGCGGGCTTCGAGCATATCGGCGTCACCGTCGACGATGAGGACGCTGCTCGGCAGCGCATGCTGGCTAACGGTGCGGTTGAGCTGAACCCGATCGGTCTCGGGGATGTGTACTACGAGGCCAAGTTCAAGTCGCCTGTTGGATTGGTCGTCGACGTCGGCCGATGGGCAGGGACCAGCGCTGTTGGGCAAGCAGCGGCAGAACAACGTGAGGAGCCCGTTTACGCAGGCGAGTGAGCGGCTCACGTACGAGCTGATCCCGGACTGGGAGCAGCTGCCGGCCCGTTGGACGCACGGCGACGTCGCGGGCGTCGCCACCGACTCGCGCGACCGAGTGTTTGTATTCAACCGGTCGGAGCATCCGGTTATCGTTTACGACCGTGATGGTCGATTTCTGCGCTCGTGGGGCGAAGGCCTGTTTACCAGGCCGCATGGCATCACGATCCACGACGATGTCGTGTATTGCGCCGACGACACCGATCACACGGTTCGCGCGCTGACGTTGGACGGGGAGTTGTTGTGGACGCTCGGGACACCCAATGTGGCGAGCGACACCGGGTATTCGCCGGTCGGGCGGGCTAATTTGAAGTCGATCGTGCGTGGTGCGGGGCCGTTCAATCGGCCGACCCGTCTGGCTGTGGCGGCCAATGGCGATTTCTATGTGTCTGACGGGTATGGCAATGCGCGGATCCATCGGTTTTCGCCGCAGCGGGAATTAATCTTGTCGTGGGGGGAGCCGGGCAGGGAGCCGGGCCAGTTCAATTTGCCGCATAGCGTGTGGGTCCATACCGATGGACGTGTGTTCGTATGCGATCGAGAGAACGACCGGGTCCAGATCTTTTCGCCTGACGGCGAGCTGTTGGGCATGTGGACGGGGTTGGCCCGGCCAGGTGACTTGTGGATTGACGCGGACGGGAATGTGATTGTTGGCGAAATGGCGTGGAATACAGACGAGACCCATCTGGATGGGCGGCCATACGCGGAGTCTCGGTCGGCGCAGCTGAGTGTGCGTGATCTGGAGGGCAATCTGCTGTCGCGGTGGGGTGGGGATGACCCGTGTGCGCCTGGGAGTTTTGCTTCGCCGCACGGGTTGTGTCTGGATACGCGTGGGGACCTGTATGTGGGGGAAGTGACGCATACCGCGTTGAGCCGGGCGAATCGTTGGACGCCGGCGTGCCATTCCATCCAGAAGTTCGCCCGGGTGTGGCGGAGATGAATCTGTAGTACCGTCTGGGGACGGGGCCTGGTGGCCCGAACATCGAAGACGGGATGGCTTGGGCCGCTGCGCACGATTTTCATTTCCTCGACTTCAATGCGGATCATGGCGCCAATGCGCTCTCGACCTGGGATGACGAGCGCGTGCGCACGGTCCGCGCGCTGGCCGAACAGCACGATCTTCACCTCGGCATCCACACACTCTCCGCTGTCAACGTGGCCGAGTTTTCGCCGTTCATGAGTGAAGCGGTTGACGCGTACATCGCGGCCAATATCGACCTCGGCCGGCGACTTGGCGTGGACCACGTCATCACGCATGCCGGATTGCACCAGAGCTCCGAGCTGGACTTGCGGTACCACGCGTCCCTGGACCACTTACGCCGCGCGGCGGATTACGCCGAGAGCAGCGGCGTGTCGCTGGTGTTGGAGAACCTGAACCACGAGCCGGATGAGGCCGAGGTCCATTACATGGGGCACTCGATCGACGAGCTGCGGGTGTATTTTGATGCGATCTCGCCGTCTGCGCTCAGGTGGGCGTTTTCTGCCAATCACACCCATTTATTGCCGGGTGACTTTGATGCGTTCCTTGACGCTTTTGGCGTAGCGCGGATTGGGCTGGTGCTGGTGGCGGATAACCGTGGGGTGGTTGAGGAACACCTGTTGCCGGGGCAGGGGACGATGGATTTCGCGCGTCTGTTCCATCGGCTTGAGGGGGACGGCTACGGTGGGCCGTACATGCTGACGTTCGGCAATCGTGAGGAGAAGATTGCGGGGCGGGAATACCTTTTGCAGCAGGCCGCGTAGAGATTTTTGCGACCGTTCAGCTTTGGAGGGGCAGCACGTGCTCGGCAAGATTCTCGAGCTCGGTGGACCAGGAGCTGGGCGTGTCACCTGGCCGCAGGACAAACTTGGAGAAGCCTACGTCGACGTAGCGCTGCAACATGTCTCTGAGGCCTGGCATGCCTACGGGGATGACCTCGGCGGCGTCCAAATTGGGGCGGCGTTTGGTTACTCGAGCGGCTTGGGCGGGGGAGATGGACACGCGGGAGTAGGCCAGGCTGATGCCGAAGTGCTCTGGGTCGATCTGGCGACCTGCCTCAGC
>DASYKL010000592.1:0-4834 GCA_035995405.1 Chloroflexota bacterium | reverse complement strand
CTTCCAGCAGGCGCCGCTTATCCTGGGGTAGGCCGCCGTGCTTGAGAAGATGGTCTGCTGCAGAGAGCCAGTCTTGGGCAGCTGTCATGTCGCTGGCGAACGTCACGGTGGCCAACTCAACGAGCGAACTGATCTGGACCTCGACGTCGGCCGTTCGACCGCCGAACTGTAGCGCTGCTTCCGCTGCTTCGTGCGCTTGCTTTGGATGGCCAGCATTGAGCAGCGCGCGGGCTTCGATCAGCGACAGGTCGGGATTTGCCCGCCGAAGGCCTACTGGGAGAAGTTCCAGCGTGACGAGAACGGCGGGCCAGCGACCAGCCTGGACTGCTTCGAATGCGGCTCGGCGGACCAGCTCGATCGCTCCGTCGATCTGGCCTAGCTCCTGGCAGGCTCGGACGACGGCTACGGCGTCGGAGATTTCTTCGGCTAGCTCTCTGGCTACTGTCCAGGCAATGGTGGCGCGGTCGTCTGGACTGCGGCGGAGGCGGTTCAGGACTGTTTCTCTGACCAGGGCGTGCAAACGGTAGGTGCCGTCCTGACCGGCGACCAGAAACGGGCAGCGTTCGGTCAGGCCGAGCAGGCGTGACTGCCATGGGCCTGGGCCGAGGACGCGTTCCGCGGCGCGGACGGTAATCGTGTCGAACACCGACAACATCTCGAGCCAGCTTTGCTCGACGGGCGTCAGTCGATCCAGGACCTCGCGCTCGACATAGCCACCGAGCAGCGAACCGCCACCGACATTCAGCTGGCGCGGCGCGCCGCCGAGCAGGATGCCTGCCACCCAGCCTTCGGCTTGCTCGTCGCGACTGGCGTCGCCACCCTGCATCTCACGCAACGCGCGCGTCTCATCTGGCGAAAAACGCAGATCCTCGGCGCCAAGCGGGAAAACGGCTCCTGCGACCACGAACCGCGTCATCGACAGTGCCGGCGCTTCGCGGGCGGTGATGACGACCTGGCCGGCTTCGGGGAGCTCGCGAATCAGCGCGTCGATGGAGTTGGTGACGTCTTCCGCTTCGCCGACGGCATGGAAGTCGTCAAGGATGATGATGAAGCCGGCGGGTGCCTGGGCCAGATCGGCGAGCAGCAGCCGGGCGAGGCCGACGCCTTCGGCGCCTTCCTCGAGACCGCGACGCAGCTCCGGGACGGAGCCCGGCTCGCCGAAACCTGCTTCGAGGGCATCGGCCAGCCGCGTGAACAGCCGCCGCGTATCGCGGTCGGCCGGCTGCAGCGTGAGCCACGCCACAGCGGCGCCGCTGTCTCGTGCGTAGGTTGCAGCTAGGGTGCTTTTGCCGAAGCCAGCCGCGGCTACGAGCAAAATCAGCGGCCGCGTTCGGTGCTTGTGCAGCACCTCGAGCAAACGCTCGCGCCGAAGCTCGTGCGGCGCCGGGGCCGGTACACCCGACGTTCGCGTCTCCACTTTTCTAAGAGTATGCGCCGGAGGTCCAGATCTGTGACGCCGGCTACCGGCATCGTGTTGTCACTGATAGACTGGCGCGCGTGTTGCGGCCCGTCTCGGGTGGCCTGGCGAGCTCGCCAGCGCCTGACTGGTCGCACCTGCTGTATGGCTGCGATGCCAGTGAGGGCATCGTCTCGGTCGACGCTGATACCACGGGGCGGGCGCGCGTGTGGCGTCGAGTCGGAGCCCAGATCGAGGCCAACGAGTACCGCTTCCCGAACTGGTTTCTGGCGACGAGCCTTGATCTGTTAGGGCACTTGCCGATCCGCTACGTAGACGCGGGGGTATTGCGCGCGGCGCACGGCCAATTGGAGACGCTGACGCCCGCTGACGATGGCCTGGTGGTTGTCGAGCTGGATGCTGGATACGTCGACGAGGACGAGGACTCGTACCGCTACCTGGTGCTGACCAATCGTCTCGACGAGGTCGGCACGACCCTGGTCGAGATGTGCAACAAGCGCGACGGCGGCGACGCGCAGACGTTGGCCGATCTACGCGGACTCATCCTGGTCTGGCCGCCGGTCGAGCAGTTCCTCACTCTCAGCGGCCGCACCTACTTCAAAAACCTGGCCTTCGATGACTTGCGCCGCATGCAATTCGATCTCGAAACAACGGGTCTCGATGAAAATCGCGATCGCATTTTCATGATCAGCATGCTCGACAGCAGCGGTTGGCGAGAGTCGCTTGACACGGGCTCGTGGAACGAAGCGCGGCTCATCGAGCGCTTCGTCGACGCCGTGCAAGCGCGTGATCCGGACATCCTGGAGAACCACAATATTTTCGCCTTCGACCTGCCATTCCTGGTAAAGCGCGCGGCGCGTTTGGGCGTGCGTTTGCGACTCGGGCGTGACGGCACTGAGCCGCGGCTGGAAACCGATGTTTTTGACGCTGGCGAGCGGGCCGAGCCCTTCCTGCGCTGGCGTATCACCGGCCGCGAGGTGGTGGATACACAGCAGGCGGTGCGGCGGTTCGGCCTGGGCGCGCCGGACATGCGACGGCATGGCCTTAAAGATGCAGCGCGCTACTTCGGCTTTGCGAGCACCGACCGGGAATACGTCGCCGGGGCTGACGTGTGGCCGACCTATCGCACCGACCCCGATCGGATCCGGCGGTACGCGGCGGACGACGTTGCCGAAGTCGATGGCCTGTCGCGGCGGCTGATGCCTGCTCTGGTTGGTCTGGCGTCGATGCTGCCTCGGCCATACGAACGTATCGCGGCGGATTGCGGGCCGACCTCACTCTGGGAGCTAGTCCTGGTGCGGGCCTACCTGCATGCAGGTCGGGCGATTGCCGCGCCCATGGCGAGGGCGCAGCGCTCGGCTGGGCCGCCGCGACCGGAGCTGTTCCTGACAGGTGTTGTCGGCACCTCGGCGCGGGCAGCGTTGCAGCCGCTGCTGGCAAGTGTCCTGGTGGATGGCCAGATCCATGCCGCGAATGACGACCTGTCGGTCGGCCCGGGCCTGGTCGGGTGTCTGCTGGAGCGTCCCGATGACGAGGCCGCCGCGACCCTCGCGAGCGCCGCCCATCTCTATCTGGCAGGCGACGGTTTGCTGTCGGATCCAGAGGCTGGCGCGCAGGCAGCGCGTCTGGCGCGGCGGTACGTCGACGCGGTCAAAGTCGAGCTGGAGACGCGCGGTTGCGTCATGATCGAATTCGATACCGACCAGATCGTCTTTGGTGTACCGCCGACCTGGACGGCCGCCACAGAGGCGGCGGTGGCGGCGGGCGTCGCGAACGCATTGCCGCCTGGCGTGCGGTTGACCTTCACGGAGCACTACGAAGCGCTGTATGCACGCGCCCCACGCAGCTCGATCGTACTCGGACAGGACGGCGCGGTGACGCTCATCGGCAGCTCTTTTAGAGCAGCGCGTATCGAGCGATTCGGCGAGGCGTTCATGCAGCGGGCGGCACCCTTTGCGCTCCGCGGCGACGCGGTCGGGTTGCGGCACGTGTTCCTGGAAGCGGTGCATCGTTTGCGCACGGCGCAGATCGGGTTATCCGAACTCTGCATGCAGGTGACGCTGCATCGGTCGCTACAGCAGTACCGCCGGGCGGGCACGCACGAGGAGCCCTACGAGGTCCTGCTGGCGGCTGGTGTACGGTCGTGGCGGGTGGGGCAGCGCATTCGTTACTTTCGTGCGCGGGGCGGCGAGCCGCGGCTGAATGTCGAAGGTGATGGTCTGACGGCAGCCGAGGCGGATACGGAGTACTACGTCCAGCGGCTGTACTCGGCATACTGTCAGCAGTTCGCGCAGGCGTTTCGACGCGAAGATTTCGTACGCGTTTTTCGCATCCCGTCGGGCGTCGGGCCATACGACGAAAGCGAAGTCGACGCCGACCTGGCCGCGGTCCGTACCATTGCTGAACCGTTGCGAGCGGTCTAGCCGCGCCGCTTTCGAGAGTCAGAACGGGAGCCAGAAGAGTCGAAATATGGCTATGATTTTGCCGGCATGCCCGGTTTGACACTCTTTGTGAACACTCCTAGAGTCACCGGGTCCAACGGGGCCGCGGCAGGCGGGCCGTGCCCCGCGGTTTCATAAAGGAGGGGCGTTGGGCTACACGTACCGACGCCGCCGATCGGGACCGAACTGGGGACTGATTACGTCCCTGGTCCTGGTGGCGGGCGCCGCGGCGTACTTCGTGCCGCAGTACATGAATCCGCAGGCCGGCCCGCCGCCGCCGCCGTTCGGCAGCGATGCTGCGCCTGCATCGGCCGCCGCACCCATCCCGTCGACTTTGGCGCCGATTCCGCCAGCCGCGCGTCTGCCTGAAGCGGACAAGCAGCTGGCCGACGGCCATTGGACAATGGCGGCGACGATTTACGGCGACGTGGCGCGTGTCGCGCCGAACTTGACGGCGGCTCACGCCGGCTGGGCGCGGGCTTTGATTTACGCCAACAAGGCGGCAGATGCGATCGAGCACGCCCAGCGGGCGGCCGATCTCGAACCAAAGTCAGCCGAGCTGCAGGCGCTGCTGGCGTTGGCTTTCGACTGGTCGGGCAATGTCGATCGGGCATTGACCAGCGCCCGCAGGGCGACCGAGCTGGATCCCAAACTGGCCGAGGGCTGGGCGTATCTGGCGGAGGCGGAGACGGACAAGTTCAAGCTGAAGGAAGCGTCCGACGCGCTCGATCGAGCAACTGCCGTCGGCGGTCGCGACAACCCCGAGGTGCTGCGAATCCAGGCGTACCTGGCGGAGACGAACGCTGATTACCCGGGCGCGGTCGACCTGTATAAACGCGCTGTCGAAAAAGCACCCGAGCGGTCCTACCTGCACCTCAGTCTGGGACACGCATTGCGGGCCTCGAAACAGTACGACGAAGCCATCCAGGCTTTTCAACAAGCGGCTGACCTGAACCCAGACGATGCGCGCGCAGAA
>DASYKL010000591.1:0-4454 GCA_035995405.1 Chloroflexota bacterium | reverse complement strand
ATGGGCACGGCCGCCCGCAAATTGGAGCGCTGATAGAGGATGCCGCTGCCGTCTGGCCACAGCGCCGGCAGGTCGAGCGACTCAGCTTCTGTGGCGCGTGCGAGCAGCATCTGGCTAACGCCAGTCTCGAGGTCGATGGTTACAAGATCAGCGCCTTGCGTAGAGGTGCCAGAGCTGGAGGCGTAGGCGCTGACGACGCTGGCGACGGCGAACGGCACGCCCGGCGTCGCGGCAACATCGGCCGGGTAGGCTGGCCGCACCAGCTGGGTGAGCGAAGTTGGGCGTGGCGCGACCAGGTCGAGCCAGGCGACCTGACCTCGCGCGGACGCCAGAACCCGCCCGCTGGGCAGCTCCGTGGTCTGGGCGTTGAGCGCCGGCTGGGGTAGCGTCGGGCCGAGCCCGAGCCAGGCGCACAGGAGAATGGCGGTGACGATACGCCTCACCCTGGCAGGATACTCTGTGCGTATAGTGCACACGCCGCTCAGGATTGGGGCATGTGGGTTGAACGGTGCGCTGTCGGCCTGCTACCGTCCAAGGTACGCCACACCGGGCGCCAGGGGGAACGTGCAGCGTGCTCAAGCAGACCGAAAATCAGCTTCTCACTCAGGTCGGACGGGGCCAGCCCATGGGTGAGCTCATGCGCCGCTACTGGCATCCCATCGCCGCCGCGGGCGAGCTCGACGCCAGCCCATTCCGCACCAAGGGCCTCAGAATCCTGGGCGAAGACCTGGTGCTGTTCCGCGATCGCTCGGGCCAGCTCGGCCTCATCACTCGCTACTGCCCGCATCGCCGGGTCGACCTCGCCATCGGCGTCGTTGAGGAAGACGGTCTGCGCTGTCAGTACCACGGCTGGAAGTTCGACTCCAGCGGCGCCTGCGTCGAGCAGCCATTCGAGGACACCACGCACCCGGAGGACAATTTCAGAGCCAAGTGCGGCATCGCCGGGTATCCCACGTTCGAGATCGCCGGGCTGATCTTCGCCTACCTGGGTCCACAGCCAACACCTGCGTTTCCGATGTGGGAGCCGCTGACGTGGGGCAACGTCGTACGCGATATCGCCACCATCGAGCTGCCCTGCAATTGGCTGCAATGCCAGGAGAACAGCCTGGATCCCGTCCACGTCGAGTGGCTGCACGGCTACTTCGGCAGCTACGTCAGCAACCTCGCTGGGTTGCCTGAACTGCAGGTCGGCGCGCGCAGCCTGCGCCATCAGAAGATCGGCTTCAGCGAATTCGAGCACGGCATCATCAAGCGCCGCATCCTCGAAGGCCAGACCGAAGAAGACCCGGAGTGGGCGCACGGTCACCCGATCCTGTTCCCGCACACGTTGTTCGTCGGCAGCAAGTTCTCGACGACCCTGCAGTTCCGCGTGCCGATCGACGACACGCACACGTACCATGTCTCGCTGTACACGTTCCGTTCTGCGCCGGGCACGGAAGCGCCAAAGCAGGATCGCGTGCCATACCGCCACGTGCCGCTGCAGGATCCGACGGGCAACTGGATTCTCAACTATGTCTTCAACCAGGACTACATGGCCTGGATTACGCAAGGCGAGATTGCGCTGCGTGATCAGGAGAAGTTGGGCGACAGCGACCGCGGGATCATCATGTTCCGCCGCATGCTGCTCGACCACCTGAAGCTGATGGAAGAAGGCAAGCCGCTGATGAACGTGTATGACGGCGAGGCGCCGACCGATCCTCTGCCCTTGCCGTTGGAGCCGGTCAAGTTCGGCCAGACGCGCGCGCCAGCGTATCGCCCAGGCGAAGCTGGTGAAAGCGACGACGCCGAGCTGATCGTAGCCACGTTGAACACCTGGAATCAGGTGTCCGACGACCGCCAAGCTGTGACCGCGGCGCCGGATCAGCGGGCCCTGTCCTTCTGATATTCTGCGCCCCTCTGGGGGAGCGCCGAGCCTGATGCAGAATCTTCGCGTTGTGGCCGCACGCAAGGCCTTCGGGCCGCTGCTTGCGGTCAACGACGTGACCTTTGACGTCAATCCAGGTGAGATGGTCACCTTGCTGGGCCCTAGTGGCTGTGGCAAGACCACCACGCTGCGTCTGATCGCCGGACTCGAACAGGGGGACGGCGGTCAGATTTTTCTCGGTGATCGGCTGCTCTCAGACCCCGCGCGGAATCACTTCACGCCGCCTGAGCAACGGTCCATGGGCATGGTCTTTCAGAACTACGCGGTCTGGCCGCACATGACGGTCGGCGAAAACGTCGGCTTCCCGTTGCGCATGAAAGGGGTACCAAAACGCGAGATCGCCGAGCGGACAGCCAGAATTCTCGACATCGTCGGCCTGGGTGATCTGGGTAGTCGGCCCGCGCCGCTCCTGTCAGGCGGTCAACAGCAGCGCGTGGCGCTGGCTCGCGCGCTGGTGTTCGAGCCGGAGGTGTTGCTGCTCGACGAGCCGCTTTCCAACCTGGATGCCCGCTTGCGCGAAGAGCTGCGGTTCGAGCTCAAAGAGCTGCAGCGGCGGCTCGGCATCACCACCGTCGTGGTCACCCATGACCAGAAAGAGGCGATGGTCCTGTCTGACCGCATCATCGTGATGAATCGCGGACGGATCGAGCAGGTCGGCCAGCCGGTGGCGGTGTACCAGCAGCCGCTGACGCCGTTCGTGCTGGAGTTTCTCGGCGCCACCAACTATCTCCCTGCACAGGTCGCTGACCGGTCGTCGCTGCGTGTCCCCGACGCGGGCGGAGCGCTGATTCCCTTCCCCGAGCGGGGCGACTTTGCCGCGGGCGGCGCCGGGCGGATCAGCTTCCGAGCAGAAGACGTGACACTCGAGCGACTGAACGGCGAAAGCGATCCGTGGGCCGGGCACATCGTCTCAGCAGCATTTCTCGGTCATCAGTTCGAGTATGTGGTCCAGTTGGGCAATGTGCGCATTCACGCCCCCGGACCGAAGTACGATCCGTTGCCGGAAGGCGCCCGTGTCAAGCTGCACGTGCGCGATGGAGCCTACGCCTTCTGGGTCGACCCGGCGCTCAGCTAGTCGGCATCGAATCGGGGGAGGAAGAAGCATGACACTACGGAGCTCGTATTCTCAACGTCTGGCCGGAGCAATCGGTAGCCTGCTGCTGCTGACAGCATGCGCCGGGCCGGCTGCGCCACCAGCGCCGACGGCGCCGCGCGAGCAGCAGGCGGTGGCGGCCCAGTCCGACGCCCAGCTGACGCCGGCGCAACGGACGTACCGCGACGCGCTGAAGGAGTTCCAGGACACGGTCGTGCCGGCGGCCAAAAAAGAAGGGGAGCTCAACTGGTACGCCTGTCAGCAAGCCGACGAAACGGAGAAGTGGATCAAGCACTTCAACCAGTACTACCCAGAGATAACTGTCAACCACGTCTACGGACCTGGACCGACGTTGGTCGAAAAAATCAAAACCGAAGTCGCGGCCGGCCAGGTGACGGCCGATACCTACATCTGTGGTGTCACCAGTGCGCGCAACCTGACGGCGACGGCCAACGTGGCGATCGCGCCCAATCCGCCCAGCGCGCTCAATCCAGACGTCAAGTGGAACTGGCCACCGCTCGAAGGTAATGGCTTGCGGGTGTTGTGGGCCACCAATGGCATCGCCGGACTGACCGTCAATACCACCCTGGTGAGCAAAGACCACTATCCCAAGACGTGGTGGGATCTTCTCAAGGACCCCTACTGGACCGATTTGTTCTCGCGTGGGTTGGTGGGTATGAGCGATCCGCGGGCCAGCGGCTTCGGCCACCAGGTGATGTACGGCCTGCGGGTACTGCACAAGGACGACTATGGCGAGCCGTTCGTGCGCCAGCTGGCGGCGATGAAACCGATCAAGTTCATCACCTCGACGACCGAAGTACAAAAAGGGGAGCGCTTCGCCAATATCGGCTCTGCCGTGACTTCTGTTGACAACTTCAATAAGGATCCGGTGGCGCTGGTCTGTCCGGCGCCGGGCTGCGTCCAGTCGTTCCTGGCGCCAGCGACCATCAAAGGTCCGCATCCCAATGCCGCCCGCTTATGGGCGGAGTTCTGGCTGACCAAAGAAGGCCAGGAGTTCCTGCGCGACATCTATTACACCATCGACCGGACCGATATTCCGGTTCCAGCGGAGCTGGATTGGAAGAACTTCCAGCAGCTCTACTTCGCCAGCGAGGACCACGATGCGCCCGCCGCCGAAGCGTTGGTCTGGAACCGCGAGTCCAAGCTCTGGGACTACTAGTGCGCCATCGTGCGACCGCACTGGGACGCTTGCCACGCCATTGTCGTGTGACAGTCGGAGGCGTGCTCCGTGAGCGCTGACACGCTGCGATGGCGGCGGGTACTACCTGGGCGGATGCCGCACTTGAAAGCCGGCAACGTCTTCCCCTGGCTGCTGCTGCTGCTCGTCGCCGTGTGCACCCTCACGCCAACAGCAGCGGCGCTTATGTCTGCCTTCAGGAGCGCCGCCCCAGGCCAGGCCGGCGACTGGACCCTGAA
>DASYKL010000590.1:0-5237 GCA_035995405.1 Chloroflexota bacterium | reverse complement strand
CTGACCAGCCTCGGTAAGTCCGGCTCGAGTGCCACCGCCAGCGCGACGTTGGTCAGCGGACCCAGGCACACCAGGTGAAGGTCCGAACTCTGCCGCGCGGCTTCGACAATCGCCAGCGCTGCCGCCGCCGGTGCAATGCGTGCCGTCCACTCTGGCGTCGCCTGCCAGGGCAATCCGCCCAGACACGCTTCGCCGTGGTAGGCCTCGCCGCGTTGCGGCTTGCCGCCGCCGAGCGGTCCACGCGCTCCACGGGCAATCGACGGCGACCAGCCCGCCGGGCATAACCCGACGAGGTCATACGTCGCCAGAACGCGCACCAGGTTGTCCGCCATGAGCGGCTCTTCGCCATTGCCGTGGACCGACGACAACCCGACCAGGCTCTCGCCTACCTCGCGTACTGCAAGCAGAATCGCCAGCGCGTCGTCCAGGCCGGGGTCGGTGTCGATCCAGTAGCGCATCCGCTCAGCCGTCAGCCGGCGACAAGTGGCGTACGTCTGTCGCAAAGTGGCACGCCGATTCGACGCCATCGTCAAACGCCACCCATGGCGGCGATGTCTCTCGACAGACGGCTTGGGCCAGCGGACAGCGGGTGTGGAAGCGGCAACCGCCCGGTACGTCCGTGGCCGTCGGAATGTCGCCGCGCAATGCGGTCGTCAGCTTCCGCCGACCAGGTTCGGGCACCGGCGTGGCCGCCAGCAGCGCGCGTGTATACGGATGTCCCGGCGCGCCGAATAACGCCGCAACGGGTCCGCGCTCGACAATCGCACCGAGGTACATCACCTGGACCTGGTCGGCTACCGCGCGCACCACCCCCAGATCATGCGTGATGAACAGGTATGCCAGTTCCGGGGATTGGCGTTGCAGGTCGCGCAAGAGTTGCAAGACGTGCGCGCGCACCGACACGTCGAGCGCGCTGACCGGTTCATCGGCGACGACGAATTGAGGTTCGGAAGCCATCGCTCGCGCCACGCCGACTCGTTGCCGTTGCCCGCCGGAAAGCTCGTGTGGGTAGCGGTCCAGGTACACCGCCGGGTCGAGACCCACCTGATCCAGGAGTGCCGCCGCACGCTCCCGAAGCTGACGTCCTCGCAGACCGACGTTGTACCGCAACGGAACCTGCAGGCTGGCGCCGATCGTCTTGCGCGCGTTGAACGCTGCGCCCGAATCCTGAAACACCACCTGGACCTCACGGCGAAATGACCGCCAATCTTCGCCACGTAGTGATGCAACGTCTCGGCCGCGGTAGCGGACCGCGCCGCTTGACGGTGGGACGAGCCGCAGCAGCAGCCGGCCGAGCGTCGACTTGCCAGACCCAGACTCACCCACCAGCGCCACGGTCGAGCCAGGGGCGATGGCCAGGCTGACGTCATCGACGGCGCGCAAATCGCGGGCACCGCGGAGCCAGCCACCGCCAGTCCGAAAGAGCCTACTGACGTGCTCGACTTCGATCAGCGGCTCCATGTGACGTCCTCCCACACGTGCGCTGCTGCCGGTTCCTGGGCGCGCCAGCACGCGTCGGCACCACTGAGGTCACGCCTCGCCGTCAGCGGCGGATCGCGCGTGACGCACACCTCAATTGCCAGTGGACAACGTGGATGAAAGCGACAGCCGCTGGGCATATGGCGGAGGTCCGGCACCGTCCCTGGAATCGAGAAGAGATCCGCCGTCTGGGTCTCGACTGCTAACGTACCGCGTAACAGACCGCGCGTGTATGGATGCCGCGGCGCCCGAAAAAGCTGCTCGGTCGTGTTGGTTTCCACCACCCGGCCGGCATACATGACATATACCCGGTCGCACGTTTCGGCGATCACACCGAGGTCGTGGGTGATCAAGAGCACGCTCAGCTGCAAGGTCCGACGCAGCTTGAGCAACAGATCGAGGATGCTGGCCTGGACGGTCGTGTCGAGGGCGGTCGTTGGCTCGTCGGCGATCAGCAGGCTTGGCTGCAGGGCCAGCGCCGCGGCAATCAAAACGCGCTGGCGCTGTCCCCCGGATAGCTCGTGCGGATAACGCCGCGCCGTCTCTCGTGGCTCGGGTAACTCCATCAGCGCTAGCAATTCGACCACTCGCGTCCACGCCCCGCTGTTCTGACCGCGTACGCGCAGCGACTCCGCGACCTGGTCTCCGACGCGCATCAAAGGATCGAGGAAGCTCGACGGGTCTTGAAACACCATTCCGAGGTCTTTACCGAGCGTGGCCCGTCTGGCACGTGCATCGAGCGTCGTCAAATCGCGGCCCGCGAGCAACACGGAGCCCTGCACGACCCGCGCTGCCGGTGTCGGAAACAGGCCAGCGATAGCGAACGCGCTCATCGATTTGCCGCAGCCGCTTTCTCCCACCAGTCCGACGATCTCACCCCGTCCGACGGTCAGTGAAACGCCGTCGACGACGCGTGGCGCATCGGCTTGACGTCCAATGGCGACTGCGAGATCGCGTACGTCCAGCAGCGGCTGCCCAGTCATCAGGCGCCACGCAATCGAGGATTCAGCGCGTCGTTCAAACGATCGCCGAGGACATTGAAGCTGAGCACGGCGACCGAGATTGCCAGTCCCGGAAAGAGCGACATCCACCACGCTTGACGCAGGTATTGCTGCGCCTGATTGAGCATGCTGCCCCACGACACGAGGTTGGGATCGCCCAGGCCAAAGAAACCCAGGCCAGCTTCCAATAAGATCGCCGACGCTACATCCAGCGAGCCCGTTACGAGGATCGGCGCCAGGACGTTGGGCAGGATCTCATGCACGATGATGCTTGTCGGACCCATACCGCCGACTCGTGCGGCGTCGACAAACGGCGCCTCCCGCAAGCTCAGGAAACTGGCCCGGACCAGACGGGCCGTTTGTGGCCACGCCAACAACCCGATCACCACGATCAGTTTGGCGAGCCCGCTGCCAAACAGGGCCACCACGATCAGCGCCAGGACAAAACGGGGCACAACCTGAAAGAACTCCGCTAGACGCATCAGCGTGGCGTCGACCCAGCCGCCTGTATATCCCGCGACCGCGCCGATTACGGTTCCGATGAGCACGGCGCTGGTCGCGGCGAAGACACCGACCGCCAACGAGACCCGTGCGCCGAATACCAGTTCCGCCCAGATGTCGCGGCCCAGGTTGTCGGTGCCGAGCGTATGGCCCGACGACAGTGGCGGCTGGAGCGCAGCGGCGCTGCCTGATTGTGGATCGTAACCCGCCACCAGAGGTGCGGCGACTGCCAACAACACGATCAGCGCGACCGATGCGACGCCCACCGCGGTACTCATCGATAGCGCACTCGCGGATCGATCAGCGCATGAACGACGTCGGTGATCAGATTGACGAGGACCACCGTTGCCGATACCAGCAAGAGCACACCGAGCAGGACCGGATAATCGCGTTTGCTAACGGAGTCGAACAGTAAACGACCAATGCCCGGCCAGCCGAACACGGTCTCAATGAGCGCTGAGCCGGCAAATATGAAGCCCAGGTTGTATCCGACGACGGTGATGATGGGCGCCGCCGCATTACGCAACGCGTGCGCAAACAGCACGGTGCGCTCGGGTGCGCCACGCGCTCGTGCTGCCAGGATGTAGTCGGCATTCAAGACCTCCAGCATGCTGGCCCGCGTCAACCGCGAGATTAGCGCCAGATAGCGAAAGGACAACGCCAGGGCGGGCAACAGCAGATAGCGCAGCGCTTCGAGAACGGCATCTAGACCTTGCGCCGTAGAGCGCACCGACCGATTGCCTTGCGATGGCAGCCAGCCGAGGACCACCGCGAAGACCACGATCAGGATCTGGCCCAGCCAGAACTCTGGCACGGAGAAGCCGGCCAGTGACACGACCTGGGCACCACCATCTGCCGCTCCGCCACGTTTGACGGCCGCCAGGACGCCTAGCAGGATGCCGGCGATGGTCGCTGCCACGAGCGCCGTGAGCGTCAACTCGAGCGTGCTGCCGAGGCGTTCGCCGATCAGTCCGGCGACCGACTGGCGATTGGCAAACGAGTAGCCAAGATTGCCGTGCGCGAGTTGTCCAAGATAGCTCGCCAGCCGCACCGGCACCGGCTCGTCGAGACCGAAGTCGTGACGCACCTGGGCTACATATTCGGCGGGCGCCGGATAGTCGCCAACCAGCACGGTTGTCGGGTCGCCAGGTGCGAGTTGAATCAACAAGAAGTTGACGACGATGACACCGAGCAGCAGCGGAACCGCCTGCATCAGACGGCCGACAACGTACGGACCAAGACCGGCTGAGCGATCTACTGGCTGAGCCAGACCACGTCCCACCGGTTACGCGAGTCGATCGATGTCCACAGCTCGTTCAATTTTTTGGTCGCGAAATCGACGCCTGCCTCGTCGTACAGGATCACGGCTGGCAGATCATCATTCAAAATCGCCTGCGCCTGCTTGTAGAGCGGCGCACGCTCGTCCTGCGTCGGGGCGGTCGAGGCTTTGGCCAGCAGATCATCCACCTGTGGGTTCGAGTAGCCCGAGGCGTTGACGAACGGGGCGCTCCCTGTATTCGTCAAATAGAGGCGGTGGTATCCAATGCTCGGATCACCACTCGAGAAATAGGACTGCAGGGTCAGATCGAAGTCTTTCTGAGTAAACACTTTGTCGATCATGACCGCACGCTCCAGCGGCTGCAGGTCGACCGTGATACCGACCTGGCGCAAGTTGTCTTTGACAATCTGCGCGCCCGTGACAAAGTTGGGGCGAGCCGCATCGTACGTCAGGCGCAGCGTCGCATCGGCGGGCACATTTGCGGTAGTCAGCAGCTGTTTGGCTTTAGCCGCATCGACCGGATACAGCTTCGAATACGCAACGTCCGGATTGAGGAGCCATGTGAAGCCGTCCCCAAACGCGCCATAGCCAGGCCGGCCAAGTCCGCCCATTGCTTGTTGCACCTGCGTATCGCGGTTGAGCGCCATCGCCAATGCCTGACGGACCTGTTTATTTGCCAGGAGCGGCTGGTGCAGATTCATCATCATGAAGTCGATCGCCGGGGCGCCCTGACCGCGCTTCGAGATCAAACTGGTGTTGCTGGACAGGCGTCCTACATCCGCTTTCGGCAGGTAAAAATCTAGAACGAAATCAATTTCGCCTGTCTCCAGACCGGTGGAGCGGTTGGGCCCCTGCGGAACCACCTGGAAGAGAATGCCGTCGAGATAGGGCTTTCCGGTGTCCCAATAGGTGTCGTTGCGAACCAGCTTCACGGTTGAGCCGTGGTTCCATTCGCCGAACTTGAACGGGCCGGTGCC
>DASYKL010000589.1:0-6188 GCA_035995405.1 Chloroflexota bacterium | reverse complement strand
GACGTAGGTGTAATCGCATACCACGAGGTCAACGCCATGCAGCTCGGCCTCGGGGAATTTGACTCCTGCGTCGACGATGACCATGTCTTCGCCGAATTCGAGAAGAGTTGAATTCTTGCCGACCTCGCCGACACCGCCCAGCGGACTCACGCGGACGTTCCGCTCGCTTGTCTGCGCCATATTCAAGCCAGGATTGTAGGCACGTCGCCAGTACGGGGCGCACAGTTATGATTGGGCCGATGCGTTGTCCTGCTTGTCGTGCGCCAGATACGCGCGTCCTCGACAAACGCGACTCCGCGGACGCCTCGACGACGCGGCGGCGACGCCTGTGTCCGACGTGTCAGCATCGCTTCACCACCTATGAGCGCCCCGACAGCGCAGCGTTGATGGTCGTCAAGAACGATCGCCGACGGCAGCCGTTCAACCCAGACAAGCTCCGCCAGAGTATTCAGGTTGCCTGCACCAAGCGGCCGATCAGCGCCGACACCATCGAGCGTACCGTCGAGCAGATCGAAGCCGAGCTCCGCAGCCGCGATAGCGCCGAGGTATCGAGCTCGGTTATCGGTGATCTCACCATGGAGAAGCTGCGCCACCTGGACCAGGTTGCCTACATCCGTTTTGCGTCGGTCTATCGAGCGTTCGCCGATATCTCGTCATTCGAGGACGAGGTGCGGCGGCTCATCGAACGCGCGAGTCAGGGCAAGGCAGCCAACGATCTCGGCATCGGCCCGCCACCGAGGACCGCGGCTCGGTGATCCTGTCCGACAAGTCGATCAATGAAGCCATCATCAGCGGCCGGCTCGGCATCGATCCTTTCGATCCGAAGCTGATCCAGCCGTCCAGCATCGACGTTCGGCTCGACAACAAGTTCCTCGTCTTCCGCAATACGAAGCGGGCGTACATCGACGTCAAGCAGCCGGCGGATGATCTGATGGAGATGATCGAGGTCTCCGATTCGGGGAACGAGCCGATGTTCCTGCATCCGCACGAGTTCGTCCTGGGCAATACCGTCGAGCGGGTGCGCATGCCTGATGACCTGGTGGCGCGGCTGGAAGGTCGAAGCTCGCTCGGGCGCCTGGGCGTGGTGATCCACAGCACGGCTGGTTTCATCGATGCGGCGTTTGAAGGACACGTCACACTCGAAATCAGCAACCTGGCGAATCTGCCGATCGCGCTGTATCCCGGCATGCGCATCGGGCAGCTGTCGTTTTCGCTGATGACCACGCCCGCGGAACGGCCATACGGCGCTGCCCGCGGCAGCAAGTACAGCGGCCAGAATTTGCCCACGGCCAGCCGACTCTATCTGGATTTTAAGACGTAATTGGCGACGAGCCCTTTTCTGTCTTTCATATGGCCCAGACGGAGTTGATCGCGATTGCGGTAGTGCTGGGTCTGCTTGGCTTAGCGGTCACCGTGTGGGTGTTCTGGCCAGCATTCAAAGGGCCCGAAGCCGCGCGACGCGACCTGGGGACCCACCGTCTGGCGGTCGGCGCGATCATCGCGGTGCTCGTGCTGAATGCACTGCTCACGTTGCCACTGGCGCCGCTGCTGCATCTCGATCGGGGGATGACCACGAGTACATTTCTGGTGGCCGCCCTGTCGACCGAGATCCCGATGCTGCTCTTCATCTATTTGCGGTTGATCAGGTCCGGCGCCGTGACCTGGCAAGAGCTTGGCCTGCGACCGCTCTCGATCAGCTACGTGGTGCGCATGGGGCTGGGCGGCGGGTTGGCTGGCCTGGTCGTGGTCGACATCGTCGGCACCCTGCTCTCCCAGGTCGGCTTGCGCCCGAACCAGCTCGAGCAATTCGATTTCGTTTTATCCGAAGGTGTTGTGTCTTTTGCGTTGTTGCTCGTGGCCGCGGGGATCATCGCGCCGGTGGTCGAGGAGCTGTTCTTCCGCGGCTTTCTGTTCGGCATGTACCGTCGCCGCCAGCCAGTGTGGATGGCGTATGGCGTATCGAGCGTCCTGTTCACACTGCTGCATCTCGAGCCGGGTCGGATGAACGCGGCCCAGATGGCGGGTCTGGGGGTGGGCATCATGCTGTTGGCGCTGCTGCTGGCGTGGCTGTATCAGCGCACGGGCAGCCTGTACCCGGGGATTCTGGCCCACGCCGTGAACAATGCGACGGGGCTGATTTTGTTCTACGCCGTCGGCGTGCATTGAGCCTGGTGACGCCAGCTAGCGCGGCAGATAGCACAAAGGTACGGTTGAGTTGGGCATCCCCGCGGTCGATACTTGCCGTGGCTGGAGGTTCACTCAGACCAATGTCCTACGATGCAGTACAGGCGGTGTTGGAGCGCACCGTCACCGATCCTTCGTTTCGCACGAAGCTGTTTACGAATCCCGATCAGGCGCTCTCCGAATACGAATTGACCACAGACGAGAACAGCGCGCTGCGCGATCTGTACGTCGAATCGGGCCAGTCGGAGAGCTCCGCGCTCGACAAGCGCGAGACCAAGAAGGTTCTGCCTTTCTGGCTCACCGGGGGCCTGTAAACGGAGACGCTGCGCGCGCTCCTCAACGGCGTTTCTGCGCAGCGGCCGTCACATAGCGTCTTTCTCGGGGGCGAACAGCTCCCGCTCGAGGCGCGAATGGGCGGCATTTTTCTGGGCTTTCTGTGTGCGGTGGTACTGGTCGGCGTGCTCGGCCGAGCGCGCTCGGCTCAGCCGCCGGGCGGCATCCTGGGGATAGCTTGCTGGACACTCGTCGCGCTGACCGGACTCGATGGACTGAACGCATTTCTGGCTGACGGCAACCTGCCGCACCTGTACGCGCCGAACACGGGATTACGCTTGTTGACTGGGCTCGGCGCCGGACTGGGCCTGGGGCTGATGGCGTTGCCCGTAGTCGCTGGCGTTGTGTGGTCGAAGCCCGTCGAGGAGCACTCAGTCGAAGATGCCATTGAGCTGGGCGGGGGTCTGGCGCTGGCAGCTTTGGTTGGCGGGCTGATCCTGGCGGGAGTGGGCGTATTGTTATGGCCACTGGCGCTGGCGATGCTGTTGGGGGTCGTGGTGGCGTTTGGTGCGGCGAACCTGCAGATCCTGGTGTTGACGAGCGGCCGAGCCAATCAGGCGGAATCAGCAGGCGAGCTGCGGGGGTTGCTGCTCAGTAGCCTGGGCCTGGTGCTGCTTGAGCTCGGTGCGCTCGCTGCGTTACGCAGCTGGCTGATTGCCGCGTTCGGCTTCAGCTGGGGAATCTAGCGCTGGAAGCGCGGGCCGAGGAGTAGCAGCGCCCCGACCACGGCTAATCCAATCGTTTGCAGCCCGACCGTCAGCGCCATGCGTATCGTGGCAGTGAACCAGAACGGCTCGGGGAACAGCATGATCAGATAGTCCGTGTTTGGATCGAGTAGCCACAGGTCGTTGCGGAAGGCGATCTGATGAAATCGCGTCCAGAGACCTTCGAAGTCGAGCAGCGACAGCACGCCGACGAGCACGACCAGCCCGATCATGAGCGCCGTGCTCCACAGCATCTCGCGGCCGACAGCGAGCGTCGAGCGATCGACGGCTACCGCCATAGTGAGTCTCACGACAACAACGGCGACGGCGACCAGCTGCAAGTTGAGAAAGACCTGGATGAGCGCCTGGACATCCTCCATGTGCGTGACTTCTTTGGCGTTGAAAAGTGGCCGCGATTGGCCGAACGCGGTGACCTGCATCTGGATCTGGCCGCGCGGCGCCTGAAAGTAGGCGACGAAGGCGTCGGCGATGCGCTGCAGCTGCGGGTCGTCGAGGCCGGTGGTCAAGGCGACCTGGTTGTCGCGGAAGCCTTGCAACATGAGGTCGCGGTCGGTGACCAGGCCGCGCAGGCTGGTGCCAATGATCAACAAAGGCACACTGACGATGAACGCCAGGCTGACGAGCCCGCGCAGCCAGTCGAGCAGGTCGGGCGTGGTGCTCACCCGGCGCGCGACAGTGGAGCGACCGGAGTAGCTGGGGGCAGAGGATCGCATGCGTCGTTGTCGGGAGCATACGCCGCGGGGAACACGGGGCGGCCGAATGCGGGATCGAGTCGGGGCAGGACGAGCCAGCCGCTGGCCACACCGAACAGCAAGCCGGTCGAAGCGCGCAGCTGCCAGGTGCTTTCGCGCCAGCCGAAGAGCTGGGTGAAGCCGTCCACGGCCATGGGCAGAATCAGGACGGCGTAGGGCGCGAAGCCGGCTGGGCGCAGGTGGCGGTGGTGGGCGTAGAACAACCCGACGGCGAGCAGACCGACGTAGATGGCCAGGTCGCGTTCGCAGAAGCCCATTTTCCAGCCATGGGCCTGGTCGCCGAGGAAGCGAAAGGGATCGAGGTTCTGGGCTACCAGATCGGCCTGGTCGTAGATGGGTTGCGGGCCGAAGAGGAAGAAGGTGCGGAAGGGCCACTGGTGGCAGATCAGGTGATAAGCGGCGTAGAGGCTCTCGGCGGCTTGGGCGAGGCCGACGGCGGCGAGGATCGGGGCGGCAAAGGCGCCCGCGATGAGTAGACCCAGGAGCAGATTGAGGCTCAGGAGCCAGTGGCGTAAGGCCGTGAGGTAGGCCTGGCTGAGGCAGCCAGCTGTCTGCCTGAGGCGGGCGACGGCGGGCCTCACATTGCTGGCGCTGGTCGGCGGCCCAGCGTCCGCGCCGGGAGGTGCGACGCTGCTGGCAGTGTTCGGCACAGGGGCGGTCTTGGCACTCAGGCGCACCTGGACGTCACCATCGGCGGTCCTGTGGCGGTGGCGAAGCGCTGGCGTCCATGGCAACGGCGGTGGCGGTGGCGCTCGCGGCGGCTTCGCGGAGCGCTCGCTCCAGCGCAGCCCGTGGGAGCGGCGCGGCGTATTCACAGTCGCCAATCACCAGCACGGGGATGTGTTGACCGTAGCGGCTCTCGAGACCGGGCTCGGCGCTCACGTCGACCACGTTGAGCGAGTGCGGGTGGCGGGAGGCCAGGCGTGCGAGCTCGGCCTGGGCTTGCTCGCACAAATGGCAGCCCGGGCGGCTATAGAGCGTTGCTTGCAGTGGCGTCATGCGGCCAGCGTCTCCTCTGTCGGCCGTGGTTGGCCGCTGGTCGTTGTTGGCCGTGACGTTCGGCGACGGGAGCTCACCATCGCGCCCAGGCCACGCAGCACCACGTAGAGCATCGCCGCAGAAGCGATCAGCTGCTCGATCTGCAGGCCGAACAGGAACGCCGGCTCCAGACGCACTGCGCCCAGAATCAGGCGCGCGCCGCCAAACAAGAGGATGAAGGTGGCGACTCGGCTACCCGCGGGCCAACTTCGCGGCAGGCGGGTCAGGCCGAGATACAGGCCTAAGGCTACCAACGCCTCGTAGGCCTGGGCCGGGTGACGTGGCACGCCGAAATCTGGCGTCGCCGCGAGCGGGCTCGCGTACCAGGTTGCCCACGGCAGGTCCGTCGGTCGTCCCTGGCCATGGCCATCGAGAAACGCCCCGAGCTGAGCGATGGCGACCGCCAGCGCCACGTACGGGACGACCGTGTCCAGCACGCGCAAGTGTCGGCCAGGCTGGCGACGCGAGTGCACCCGTGCGCCCAGCAGCAGTGCCCCGCCCACCAGACCGCCCCACAGCGACAGCCGATCCACACTGAGCTGCCACACTTCGGCCGCATGGGCCAGGTAGTAGTCCCACCAGCCCAAGACCTCCACCAGTCTGGCGGTGACGATGCCCGCGGGCCAGGCCCACGCGAGAGCCGCCAGACCTGGTGTGGCCGAAAAGCCCTCGCGCCGCAGCGCCGCCAGACTGAGCGCGGCAGCGAGTCCGAGGCCGACCAGCGTCAACAGGCCGAACCAGCGCACCGTGAGCGGCCCGATTGACAGGACGATGGGGTCGAGAGCGATGAGCACGAGGTCAGTGTGCGGCGCGGGCCGTCACGGGATGCGTCACGGCGCGGGGCGAAAGCGTCACGCGGCGGGGCAAAAGCGTCATGCGGATGTCACAATTGTGCGCCGACCGCTCGGGCGGCGCACAAAGCTCGACAGCAGACCGGGATCACACCGCGATCAGCTCCACTTCGACCGCGCCAACCTCGGCGTCCAGACGTTCCCCTTCGATGAAGTCGATCACCTTGTTCAGCATCTCGTTGGCATGCCGCGGGTCATCGCTCAGGCAGACCAACCCCAGCGTCGCGACCTGCCAGACGTCTTGCGTATCGACTTCGGCCACCGCGACGTTGAACTTGTTGCGAACCCGTTGGGCAACCGATTTG
>DASYKL010000588.1:0-2909 GCA_035995405.1 Chloroflexota bacterium | reverse complement strand
TGGCCTGTCCGTGCCAATTGCTCCTCGGCCTGTAGCCGATTGGCCAGCTTCTGATCGTCCTGAATCTTTTTCAGCCACTCTTTGGCCTGGACCGGCCGCGCCTCAAACCACTCCTTCAGACCTTCGATGCAGATCGAGCGCACGATACCTTCGACCGGCGCGTTGTTGAGCTTGTTCTTGGTCTGCCCTTCGAACTGTGGGTCTTTGAGCTTGACCGAGATGGCCGCCACCAGTCCTTGCTGGATGACCTCGGGCCGAAACGCTTCTTTGTCGCGGTTCTTGATGACGCCAAGCTTGGCCGCGTAGTCATTGCAGACGCGCGTCAATGCCGCCTTGAAGCCGCGCTCGTGAACCCCGCCTTCAGGTGTCCGGACCGCGTTGGCAAATGAGTGCAGGTCGAGCTTGTAGCCGCGATTCGGCAGCACGGCCACTTCCACCTGGACGTCGTCGCGTAACTGGCTGAACGTGATCGGCTTTGAGAACAGCGGCTCGCTGCCTGGCGGCGTCGCCGAGCGCACGAAATCGGCCAGACCTTCCTTTGAGTGGAAGGTCTTGGTGATGACGGCTTCTTCCTCGTCATCCCACATCGACAAATGCAGCGTCAGCCCGCGATTCAGATGCGCGGCGGCCTGCAAACGACGTTCGAGTGTCTCGCGCGGGTAGTACGCGTCGTGGTCGAAGATCTGCGCGTCGTAGCGCCAGCGCAGCTGGGTGCCGTGTTTCTTCGAACCGTCCGGCACGATCTTCGGCGCCAGCGGCTTGCCGCGCTCGAACCGCTGCGAAAAATGCTGTCCGTCACGCCAGATATCGAGCTCGAGCCACGCCGACAGCGCGTTGATCACCGTCGCGCCGACGCCGTGCAGGCCGCCCGCCGTCTTGTAGGCGCCTTCGGCAAACTTGCCGCCCGAATGCGGCACCGTCAGCAGTACCGTCGCCGCGGAGAGTTTCTTGCCGCCATACGTCATCGTGTCGAACGGCATGCCGCGACCTTCGTCCAGGACGCGCACGATTCCCTCGCGATCGACGTCAACCCAGATCTGCTTGCCCCAGCCGGCGACGGCTTCGTCGACGGCGTTATCGAGTGCTTCCCAGAGCAGGTGCACCAGCCCACTGGTGCTGGTCGAGCCGATGTACATGCCCGGCCGATGGCGAATTGCCTGGATACCTTCGAGAACCGAGATATCTTTGGCCGTGTACTCGCCCGTGGTTGTGGAAAAACGCTCCTCGGCGGTGAGTGCCGCGGAACCCTGCGAGACCATATCCTGATCGTACAGCATAGAACAAACGTTCCGTTACGATTGTGTCGCACAGTTCCGACACGTTCGGCGACTGCCCGTTGCATCGATGGTCGGCGGCTGGTCTACTCTGAGCCAGGAACCAGGTTCAAGCACAAGTCAGTACAAGGGGGTGGAGCGATGGCCTACGCTGCGACATCGTCCAGTATCACCAGCCGCATGATGCGTGCTGCGCGGCTCGAAGTGCCGCTGTATGAAGAAGTTGAAGCCGATACGACGGCTACCAGCCAGGCGCTCACGGTCGTCTTGCTGGTGGCAGTCGCCAGCGGGCTCGGCGCGGCGATTGGCGCCGCCATCACGGGCAACTCGTCGGCGCTCGTCGCACGCCTGATCGGCGGCGTTTTGAACGCGCTCATCGGCTGGGCCGTGTGGTCGTACGTGCTGTATTTTGTTGGCACCCGCTTCTTCGGCGGGACCGCCACGTACGGCGAGCTGCTGCGCACACTCGGCTTCGCCGAATCGCCCAGCGTGCTGCTGATTCTCAGCTTCGTCCCGGTCCTTGGCGGCATCCTGGCGCTGGTTGTCGGTATCTGGACGCTGGTCGCCAGTTTCATCGCGACCCGCCAGGCCCTCGACATCGACAACACGAAGACGGTCTTCACGATTATCGTGGGGGTCGTCGCGCTGTTCATCGTGTTTGCCATCGTGGCTGCCCTCCTGGCCCTGGTATTTGGCGCAGGCGCGGCCGCCGGCAGGCTCTTCTGAGCCGGTACGATGGTCCCGTGCAGGGAATTCGTTTGATCACTCGGGCGGGCGGCCGACGGCCACTCCGCCTGGTCATAGGGTCCGGTCTCACGCTGACCGGGTTGGCACTGGTGCTGGCCGTCGGTGCGTCGTCAGCGCTGGCCGATGGCACCGTCGAGATGACCGAAGCCAATCCCACCGACATCAATAGCTGGGGCTTTACGCCACCAGAGATCACGATCTCCGCGGGCCAGTCCGTAACCTGGAAGAACTCCGGCTCCATCCCCCATACCGCGACAGCCACCGGTGGCCAGTTCGACACCGGCAACGTCGCGCCTGGCGAATCGAAGACCGTGACGTTGTCGTCGGTGGGCTCATTCGCCTATCAGTGCACGCCCCACCCATGGATGAAGGGGACCGTCATCGTCCTCGCTGCCGGCACCCAACCGGGTGCACCAGGCAACCCGCCCGCAGCTGCAGCTCCTGCTCCCGCTCCAGCGGCGCCGGCCGCCGCGGCTCCAGCCGCGCAGGTGCAGCCAACGCCAACGCCGCTGCGGCTGCCAACGCCAACGCCGTTCCGTTTCACAAGCCCCAGTACGACGACGACCACGACCACGTCGACCACTCCGCCGCGGGCGGGCGGTCTGCCGCTCGAGCTGGCGTTGCCGCTGCTGGCAGGTGGCGCTAGCGCCTTGAGCGGCGGCATCTATGTGCTGCGGCGAGGTCGACGCAAGGACTGATCGAGCCCGGGCCTAGCTGTGCGCGCTGCGACCCTCTTTTCATTGCCGGGCGGGTCGCGGCGCTTACCAGCGGCCTTTCAATCGCTGCGCCATCCGAACTACCGCTTGCTGTGGTTCGGCTCAATCGTTTCCAACTCGGGCGACTGGATGGACCAGATCGCCCTCAACTGGCTCGTCTACCAGCTCACCG
>DASYKL010000587.1:0-2631 GCA_035995405.1 Chloroflexota bacterium | reverse complement strand
GACGGTCCGCCAGAGCGGGCACTGATCTACGAGACCATCAGCCCGGTCGAGGCGAGCTTCAACCCCGACTGGATTGAAGAGTCGCCACGCCTGGTGACCGAGCCGGAAGTCAAAGGCTGGTACGTGGGTGTGCCGAGTGAGCTTCGGACACGGGCGTTGGAGGTGGCGCGGACACCGGCGGCGAGCTTGCTCGTGCCGGGGCACTCGCCGGAGCAGCAGGCCCTGCAATTGCTTGCCGAAGCGGCGCAGCAGGCACTGACACCAGCACTGCGGCGGGCTTTGCGACGGCGGCTCGAGGAGACCGCAGCTATCCTGGCCCAGACCGACCGGTTACAGGCAGCGCGATGGGCGGTGGCGGCGGCCCAGGGGCTCGAGGAGACAGGGTCTGGGCCGCGGGTGGCGGCCGAGCGTCATCCGTTCGTGCGCCTGCTGCTGGCGACGGGCCTCGCCAGGCTCATAACGACCGAGCAGGTCGGCGGCCGCCGCGCGAGCGAAGTACTGCTCGAGCTGATTGAGCGGGCCACCCAAAGCAGCCCCCAGAGCGGTGGCCAGGTCGAGACGCGTCCGAGTGGCCTGATCGTCCCGCGCTAGCGCGGGGCGTGAGCTCGTAGCTAGTAGAGGTTGAAGCCGCGCAAGCGTTTGGCTCGGCTGGGGTGGCGCAGCTTTCTCAGTGCCGTTGACTCGATCTGGCGAATCCGTTCGCGCGTCACGCCGATCTCACGACCGATCGCCGTCAACGTGTCGTCTTTGTCGTCGGTCAAACCGAAACGACGCTCGATGACCTGCCGCTCGCGTGGGGTGAGCGTCGACAGTGTTTCCCGAATCTGCTCTTGCAACAGGCGCTGCTCCGCCGCGAACTCGAGGTCGACCGCGTTGTCATCCGCCACCACATCAGACAGCCGAGTGTCCTGGTCCTCGCCGACAAAGCCGTCGAGTGAGATCGGCTGTGGCAGCACCTGGTTCAATTCACGCACCCGTTCAGCCGACAGCTCCAGGACGTGGCCGACTTCTTCATCTGTCGGCTCGCGGCCTAACTCCTGGTGCAATTGGCTCGACACGCGGGCCATCCGATTGACCACGTCGTACAGGTGCACCGGAATGCGAATCGTCCGCGCATCGTCGGCAATCGCACGCGACACCGCCTGACGGATCCACCACGTCGCATAGGTGCTGAACTTGAAGCCGCGCCGCCAATCAAATTTTTCGACAGCGCGCAGCAGTCCAAGATTGCCCTCCTGGATCAGGTCGATGAGCGGCACGCCACGATTCGAGTAGCGCCGCGCCACACTGACCACCAGCCGCAGGTTGGCATCAGTCAGCTGCCCGCGAGCGGCGACGCCTTCGCGCACGACGTGCTCGAGCTCGAGCCGACTGTCTTCGGGCAGCTTCTCGACCTGCAGCTTCTCTATTGCTTCGCGGCCAGTCTCGATCGCCTGCGCCAAGCGCACTTCATCCTTGGCCGTCAGCAACGGCACGCGACCAATCTCGCGCAGATACAACGGCAGCGATTCGCCCACTTCGCCGGGCGCAGCTTCTAACGACGCCGCCTGTTCGGTGCGTGACACGAATGGAGCGTATCGCCAGATCGGCTGCGCCATCACCGTACCCGTGAACGGTCCAGCCGGCCGAGTTCCACCGACACCGGTGTGGGGAAACGCCGTGCCGATGCGTCAGGCGAAGCGCTCGAGTGCCGCGCCATCGAGGCGGAACGGCTGCCACTCGTCCTGGTGGCGTGCGCCGAGCCGCTGATAGAACTCGATCGACGGCGTGTTCCAGCTCAGCACTTGCCACTCCATACGGCCGCAGCCTTGACGGACTGCTTCCGCTGCGACGGCGCCGAACAGGGCCATGCCAGCACCACGGCCGCGGGACTCCGGCAGGACGAAGATGTCCTCGAGGTACAGCGACGGCTGGGCGCGAAAGGACGAGTAAGTGAAGAAGTACATGGCATAGCCGACCACCTGGCCGTCGACATCGCCCAGCAGCGCGTGAAAACGCGGTGGGGCAGTGAACGCGTCAGCGGCGAGACGGTCGCGGGCGGCAGGCTCCGGTCGCGGCAGCTTCTCGTAATCGGCGAGACCGTCGATCAGCTCGAGCAGACGTGGGATATCGGCTGGCTGCAGCGGCCGGACAGCCACGCTCACGGTTGGCTATTCAAGTCGCGCATGACCAGGCCTGCCGGTGGCTTGGGGTGGAAGTACGTTGACTTTTCGGGCATTCGATCGTGGGCATCGGCTACGTCGAGAACGCCGCTGACGGGGGTGGGATTGAGAAAAAAGGCGGCTGAAGCGCGGCCCTGGCGAACGGCGCTCACCGCGTCGTAGGGTTCGCGGACAAAACTCAGCACGTCTTCGCGGGCGCGACCGCTCTCCGCCACGAGCGGATCGACGAGCAGGGTGTGGAGCAAGCTCACGTCGAGTGACTGCCAGGCCGCCGACCGATCCTCCGGCAGCGCGCCGTGTGGCACTTTCCGACCGCGCAGCTCGAGGATCCCAAATAAGTCGAGGTGGCCCAGGCCATACACGCCGATGCTCGGGGCCGATCGGCCACTGCTCGCGAGCTGCTGCATCAACGCCTCGATCTGCTCGGCGGGCGCGTTGTCCCAGACGGGGTAATACTCGACGTGGAACA
>DASYKL010000586.1:0-8525 GCA_035995405.1 Chloroflexota bacterium | reverse complement strand
GCGCCACCCGCCGGTCCGCTGCCGGACTTGCCCGCCGATCCCGATGCAGCGTTCGAGGTGTTTGGCGGGGCGTACACGACCTACATCGCGTCGCTGCCGCCTGCCATCACACCGGCGATGGCGGCGGCCGACGTGGCGACGGGTATGGCCGACAGCGTCCACGAGCAGCACACCCATTATTTGTCGCCGAACCTGATGCAGCGTTTCCTGCAGGCTATTGGCGGTGGCCAACAGGCGGTCGGACTGGGCGTGAAGCTCGGTGGCGACCCGCCGGGGCTGATTTCCGAGGTAGCACCAGACGGACCCGCTGCCCAGGCAGGTTTGCGCGCCGGCGACGTCATTCTGGCCGCGGACGGCAAGGACCTGAGCGGAGCCGATACGCCGTCGTTGGCCGCTGCACTCACCGGCGCCGCCGGGTCCACGGTGAACCTGTCGTTCGACCGCGGTAACGGGCCGCAATCCGTCACCGTCACGCGTGGTCCGTACTACTTCCCGCCGCTCGAATCCCGCCTGCTGCCCGACGGTACGACCGGCCTGATTCGTCTGTCCGATTTCGTTATCTCCGGCACGACGCTGCCGAATGGGACCGAGCTGCTGGCCGACCTGGATCGACGCCTCGATGAGCTTGACGCGCAGGGCGCGCAAGCCCTGATCCTCGATCTGCGCAATAACGGTGGCGGCAGCGTGCAGACGGCGGACGAGCTGCTCGGCCGTTTCTTGTCCGACACGACGCGGTCCGTGCGCGAGTTCGATCAACGTGGCCACGAGACGTTTGAGCTGGCATCCGGTCGGCTGCACAGTCGCCAATTGCCGATGGCGGTCATGATCAACGGCGGTTCGGCGTCGGCTTCGGAAGTGACCGCGGCCGTCTTACGCGAGGCGAATAGGGCCATTCTCGTGGGCCAGCGGACGGCCGGCGCGGTGGCTTCGTCAGAGCTCCTGCCGTTGCCGGGCGGCGGCGGATTGCAGATTGCCGTGGCCGCCGCGACGACCAGTCAGTCGAAGACAGACCTGGATGGCGTTGGGGTGACGCCTGACGTGTTCACGTCGGAGTCGCGGACCCTGGCCGACTACCGTTCGGGCCGCGATCCGCAGCTCGATGCCGCGGTCGCCGCATTGGCTAGCGCGCCCGTGCCGCAGACCATCACGCTGCCCACGCCCGCCATCAGCCAGGCCGAGCTGGATCGCCTCCTCGCAGCCGGCCTACCCGACTCCGTGCCGACAAACGATCGCCTGTCGAACGGCGGACGCTGGCAGCGCCTCGATCTGCTGCATCCGAACCAGTTGATCGACCAGAACGGTGGCGCAAACGATCCGCTGGCACTCCAGCAGACGTTGCGCAGTCGCGGTTACGAAGGTTCGGTCCTGGCGTCGTACGGCGCTTCACCTGGTGATTTGCCGGCGGTCAGCATCAATCTCGATCTGTACGCTGCCGCCGAGGGAGCGCACAACGCGGTCAGCAGCAACGACTTGCCGGCCCTGCTCGAGCCAATCGATCCGATTGTTCAGGTTGGGGACGAAACGGTGTCATACCGCGGTGCCTGGCTGGCTACCGGGTCGACCGTCGTGTCCTGGCGGCGCGGAAGCGTCGTGATCACGGTGACATACTCCGATGTGCCTGGCTTCGATCGCCCCGAAACGCTTGCCGCGGTCGCCCAGCAGGTCGACGGCCGCGCTCAACAACTCACCACGCCGTAGGGCGTATCGGCGTCTCTGTTCGTGTGTCGTTGAGCGTGTTTTTGCCATCCGCAATGGGTGATACGCGCGCCCGGCGCCTGGGGGTGCTGCTGGCGCTTACGCTGCTGCTGTCGTGCGTGCCGGTCGCCGGCGCGGACGATGGCCGGTCGGCCGATTGGTTCCGCACGGTCCGCGACACGGCATTGTGGTCCGGGCCGAATGAGCCCGCCGTTCAGTTCACGACGTTACCGCTCGGGTCGTTCCTGCAGCCCAAAGCGGGCAGCGACCAGGGTCGGCTACTCGTCTACTTCCCCGGCGATGGGGCCACTCGGCAGGCCGGCCTGGCGTGGGTTGCCGCTCAGGACGTGGCGCCGAGTGGTCCGCCGCCCTGGATTGCGGCCTCAGAGCTGGACGGCGATCACCCCGTGCAATTGGCGGTCCCCGGACCAAAACGGGTGGTGCCCCTCGCTCCGCCGCCGGTCTCGGCACCTGAGCTAGCAGTGGTCGACGACGACACGGGCCTGCTGCTGTACGGTCGTTCGGCGCACGCTCGCCAGGCGCCGGCCAGCACGACCAAAATCGCGACGGCACTGGTCGTGTTGCAACACGCCGGGTCTCTTGATACTCCAGTACGTATCACCGTCGACGGTTGGGCCATGGCGGCTGCTGATGGCTCATCGATCATGGGCCTGTCGCCTGGGCAGCGCTTAAGCATTCGTACGTTGCTGTATGGCTTGCTGCTGCCGAGCGGCAACGACGCGGCCGAACAATTGGCCCGCACCGTGGCTGAGTCACGCGACCAGTTCGTGACCTGGATGAATGCGGCTGTCAGTGATGACTTGCATCTGCAGGACACCCACTTCGTCAACCCCAGCGGGCTCGACGCGGCGGACCATTATTCGAGTGCCTACGACCTGGCCCAATTGGCTCGCCGCGCGATGCGTGACGATGTCTTCCGCGAGATCGTCGCCACGCCCACGATCAAGACCGACGGCCTGGTCCTGAGCGGCCATAATCCGCTGATCGGCGAGTACCGCGGGGCGGACGGCGTGAAAACAGGCACGACAGACGCCGCCGGCCGCGCGATTGTCGGCTCGGCAACGCGCAACGGCCATCGTCTGTTCGTAGTGGTCCTGCACAGCGATGACCTGCTAGCCGACAGCAGCGCCCTGTTCGATTGGGTCTGGCAGTCGTTCGCCTGGACCTGACGCCTAGCGCGCCAGGGCGCCCATTGGATCCCACGGTGGTAGCACCGTTGGCTCCAGCTCGAGTGCCTCCTGGAGGTCGCGCGGTAGATACTCCTTTCGTGCGGCGATCTCGAACATGTACTCGTCGAACCAGGCATCGTTCATCGTGAAGAAGCCTTTTTGCCCTGGCTCTGCGCCCCACGAGTTCTCCACGCGCCACCGTCGCGGCACATCGTCCACGACGTCTACCCCTGTAAAGAGCATGGCGTGCGTCATTTGCGATTCGCCGTACTCCAGCCGCTCGACTTTAGTCAGGTCGAATGACGTGTCGTACACCGGCCCCAGGTCGAGCAGGTCGCGATCCATCAAGCCCAGGTCGCGACGCATTTGCTTGCCGACGTCGCAGCCAAACCAGACTGGCTCCCCCGCTTCGAGCGTCCGCTGTGCGATTCCCTTCATCACGTCCATATCAACGTTCAGATAGGTGACCCGCTGCCCGCCGACGACGT
Source organism: Chloroflexota bacterium (assembly GCA_035995405.1). GTDB lineage: Bacteria > Chloroflexota > UBA6077 > UBA6077 > CF-72 > CF-72. Next base: position 5,152 of record DASYKL010000586.1, on the reverse strand, counting down.
TGCCCAGGTACTCCACCGTGTACGTCCGCCCCGGCGGGTTAGCCGTTCGAGGATCGTGCACCAGACATACATACGAATCGAGCGGCAGATCGACAAATCGTGCCGCGAACTCACGCGCTGTGACCTCGTCCGTTCGATGAAACGCGCCGTCTTTGTCCCGCCACTGAAACGTAAACCGCTCCGGCGGCGTGCCCAGATGGATATTCAAAATCCGATGCACGACCGCAACGTACTGCGCCTTGCAGGCGCGCAATTCATCGAGGCTCGCGCCACGGGAGTGCATGGTGCGCAGCGTTCGAGCACCTTCCCGCAGCTTGCTGCGCAGGACGGCGTTCATGCGCCGCGAGTGCGATGAGCTGTCGGTCTCAGGCATGAGCGCCTTCGGCACCAGACCGTGCTTGCGCACCAGGTTGATGAACATGTTCCACTGGCCGCCATCGGACAGCGGTCCGTCGAGCAGAAACGCGACGGACCGATCGGTCACGTCGCGGTCGGCGGACTCGATGATGGCTTCGAGGAAATAATTCGCCCGTTCGACCTTGTCCCAGAACATCAGGTAGTTCTGGCTGAACTCAAACTCTTTGACGCCGAGGCTGCGGCGCGCGGCGAAACGGAGCAGGTTCAGGCCGGCGAACATCCAGCAGCGACCGGTCTGCTTCTGATCGGTGACGGCCCAATCGTCGAGTGCAGTCGAAAACGTATGGTCAGCCGCGAACACAACGCGGTGGTCGAGTGCGATGTCGTCGACGCTGTGGCGGGTGACGGCATTCTGCGCCAGGCGATAGGCCGGCTGGGCACGGAAGGACGTCTGTAAACCGCGGAGCGCCTCAAGCGAGAGTGCGCCGGCCGGATCGCCGTCAGCTGCCAGAGGTCGCGTTTGCGTCTGAGTCACCGGTGCCATATCTCCTTTGCTCGATGCGGGTGCTCGATGGGGGCTCGATTGGGGGCACAATAGGCTGCGTGCAGCGGATCGAGCTAGCCTACGGGCGCCACGGCTTGAGCGTCGACATTGTGTCGCCTGCCGACGTGATCGAGCCGCAATTCGTGCCGGCCCTGGCGGATGAAGCATCGGCGATTCGGCGCGCGCTAGCGGTGCCGACGGCTGGGCCGCCGTTGCGTGAGGTCGTGCCACGGGGCGCGTCAGTCGGCATCTCGGTGTGCGACGTGACGCGGCCATTCCCCGGTGCCCGGGTGCTGCCCGTGCTGCTGGACGAGCTGCGCGCCTGCGGCGCTGGACCGGTCACGATCTTCATCGCGACAGGGACGCACCGCCTGTGTACACAACAAGAGCTGCAGCAGATGCTCGGGCCGGACGTCATCGGCGCGTGCGAAGTGGTGCAGCACGATGCGTTCGATCGCCAACGGCATCGTCAGGTAGGGACGGTTTTGGGGACCACGACGCCGGCGCTGATCGAGGCGGCGTTTGTCGATCAGACGGTGCGGATCACGACCGGCTTCATCGAACCGCATTTCTTTGCCGGCTTCTCGGGTGGGCCGAAGATGGTTGCGCCGGGCCTGGCAGCGATCGAGACGGTGTTGGACCTGCATTCCGCGGCCCGCATAGGCGACTCACGGGCGACCTGGGGCATTACCGCGGGCAACCCGGTGCACGACGCCGTACGGGCCATCGCGGCGGACGTCGGCATAGCGTTCAATCTGGACGTCACGCTCAATCGCTCGCACGGCATCACCAATGTCTTCTCCGGCGAGCTGTTTGCCAGCCACACGGTGGGCTGTTCGTTCGCGCGCTCGACAGCGATGGCTGGGGTTGACGCTTTGTATGACGTGGTGTTGACGACGAACAGCGGCTATCCGCTGGACCAGAACCTGTATCAGAGTGTGAAAGGCATGAGCGCGGCGGCGCAGATCGTCAAACCAGGCGGCAGCATCGTGATCGCGAGCGAATGCTCGGACGGCTTGCCGGCGCACGGCGGCTACACGGACCTCTTGCGCCAGGCGGACGGGCCGGACGCGTTCCTGTCGCGGCTTGAGGTGCCAGGGTTTGCGGTGCATGACCAATGGCAGGTTCAGGTACAAGCCCAGATCCAGCGTCGCGCCAAGGTCTACGTTCACGCCGACGGCCTGACTGCCGATCAGCTACGCGCCGCCTGGTTCACCCCCGTCAACGACATCGCGGCGTGCGTGGAAACCTTGCTCGCCAGTGCGGGTTCCACCGCCCGCCTGGCGATCCTGCCGCAAGGGCCGCAGACGATCCCATACGTCAGCAGCGCCCGCTGATCGCGGCCGGGGGCGAGTCGAGACGCCACAGGTCGAGCCACCGTGGGCGACGATTGGCACATAGTCGACTTACATACTAGACTTTGTTGACAATGAACCGTCTGCCGTTAGCGGGTGTGGGGTCTCGTGGTGCCGATTGAGATCGGCGCCCTTGTCCTGGTCGCCATCACCCTCCTCGCCGCCACGGTCAACGGCGCGCTCGGGTATGGCTTTTCCTCCCTCACCGTACCCGTCGCCGTCCTGTTCTACGCCAATCGGGTGCTCAACCCCGCGCTGGTCCTGATTGAGATCGTCGTCAACACGTACTCCCTGGTCGTCAACCGCAGGAGCATCCCCCGCGTCTGGCGGCGGACCCTGCCCATCCTCGGCGGTCTGGCCCCAGGCGTCATCGTGGGGAGCTATTTGCTCTCGACGATCAACCCTGGCGCGATCAGGCTCGTCACGTATGCCTTTTTGCTGCCGCTGATCTTGCTGCAAGCTGGCGGCTTCCGCCGCTACATCCACGCCGAGCGACGGGTCGGCGCGCCCCTGGGTGTCGGAATCGGCGTGCTGTACTCGGTCACCACGATCTCCGGCCCGCCGCTGGCCCTGCTGCTGAACAACCAGGGCTTTGTCCGAGAAGACTTTCGCGCCAGCCTGGCCATTATCCGCATTGCCGAATCGACGCTGACAGCCATCGCGTACGCTTTTCTTGGACTGTATTCGATGCAGACCGGCTCGCTCCTGGCGCTGATCGCGCCGAGCGTGCTGATCGGCGTCCCGCTAGGCGCCTATCTCATCCGCCACCTGGCCGCCGAGACCTTCCGCCGCATCTGCATGAGCTTCGACGCCTGGATCGTCGGCTTCGGTTTTTCGCGCACGCTCATAGACCTGGGCATCCTGGCCGATCCGCTGGCGTACGTGGTGCTGCTCGTCGCGGCGGCCGTTGACCTGGCGCTGCTCTACCAGTTCTTCACCCAGCGCCGCCGCGGCAAGACTGGGCTCGAGCCGCTGCCGGTTTTCAACGGCCACTGACTCTGGCGGCCCGTGAGATGCAATACTCGTGAGAGGTAGGACATCTCGGTCGGTGATTCAGGCGCAGATGACAGTTGGCGAGCGGTATCGCCTGCTGCGACGGCTGAGCGCGGACGGCGTTGGTGAGACGTGGGAAGCCTTCGATTCCCGTCTCGACAGGTCCGTCGCTTTGCGGCTCGTCACAGCAGGACGTGCCGCGGCGCTGCCGACGCGGGAGGATGGGCCACGGCCGCTCGATGGCGGGACAGACCCCACCTACGGCTCGTTCCTGGTGTATGAGCTCGCTGCGGCGCTAGAGGCGACGGAGCGCTGAGCACCATTCGCATACGAAGGCGGCTTATGTGAGATCGTTGGCGGCGGCCCAGGCCTGGAGGTCCTGGTGACTGAGCGCAGCGGCGAGCAGTTCGGGGAACAGGTTCGGAGTGCAGGCGAACGCCGGGACGCCCAGGTTGGCTAGCTCGGCGGCCAGAGCGTGGTCGTACATCGGATGGCCGCTGTCGGACAGCGCGAGCAACGCGACGAAGCGAACCCCAGACCCCACGAGCATGGTCACGCGGTGGAGCAGGCGCTCGCGGATCCCGCCTTCGAACAGGTCTGAGATCAGCACCATGACCGTGTCAGCCGGCCGGGTGACCAGGGACGCGCAGTAGTCGACCGCGGCGCCGATATCGGTGCCGCCACCTAACTGGACCCCGAACAGGACGTCGACCGGGTCAGTCAGCGACTCGGTCATATCGACAACTGCCGTGTCGAACACCACCAGACGGGTGCGCAGCGACGGGATGCTGGCCATGACGGCGCCCAGCACCGACGCGTAAACGACCGACTCGGCCATCGAGCCGCTCTGGTCGATCGCCACGATGACGTCTTTGAGGCGCTGCCGTTTGCGGCCGTAGCCGACCAATCGCTGCGGCACGACCGTCCGCTGCTCCGGCAAGTAGTGCTTCAGGTTGGCCTGCACGGTGCGCGGCCAATCGATCTCGGCCAGTCGCGGCCGCGTGGTGCGCAGCGAACGGCTGAGCGCACCGTGCACTGCCTGGCGGAGGGGATCGGCCAGTCGCCGTTCGATCTCCTCGACCACCTGCCGCACGACGGCGCGCGCCGTTTCGCGAGTCCGACTCGGAATGACGTGCGAGAGCGCGATCAGCGTGGCGACCAGGTGGACGTCGGGCTCGACGCTGGCCAGTAGCTCCGGCTCGAGCAACAGCTGCTTGAGCCCGAGCCGTTCGAGCGCATCGCGCTGCATCACCCGAACGACCGAGGTCGGAAAGTAGCCGCGGATATCGCCGAGCCAACGGGCTACCCCGGGGGCGGTGCTGCCCAGACCGCCCGTGCGGTCCGCGTCGTACAGCGCGCCCAGAGCCTGGTCGACCCGCTGGTCGGTCCGTCCGAGGCCAGGCAAGGCCTCGTCACCGCTGTCGCCCAGGACCAGGCGCCAGCGCCGCAGACGCTCGTCCGAGCCGTCGCCACTCATGTCGACGACAAGCCCAGAATGGCCAGCACGACGGGCTCGACGAGCGCGGCGCGGTCGACGTCCAACTCATCGCTGGCGTGCGCCAGGATCGACACCGAGCCCGTGCGGGCGCGTTCACCAATCAGCCGCCGTTCGGCAGTCGAAAACGTTGAGGTCGTGCGCCGCAACAGCGGCAGCACCTGGGCGAAGTAGCTCTCCGGTAGCTGGCTTAGCCAGGCATCGATCAAGCCGAAGACGCGCTGGGACGTGGCGAGCAGCATCCCCGAGCCAGTCTGACTCGCGCCTGGCGTCAAAAACCCTTCGAGCCACAAGGCGGCCGGGGCTGGCTGCGTGCCGCGGGCGAGCGCTCGTGCTAGACGCGCTTCGGCTTCGCCATCGCCCAGCCGCTCGGCGCTCAGCAGCAAGCGCGTGACTCCGCCGCCGATC
>DASYKL010000585.1:0-7789 GCA_035995405.1 Chloroflexota bacterium | reverse complement strand
GGGTATGCCAGGGCCGGCGCCGGTCTGGAGGCCGTGGCGCGCAGAGCGGCTGTCGAGCGCGACGCGCTCCTTGAGCTTGATGAGCGAGTCGAGCAGCGCGTCAGGCGTGGGTGGGCAGCCTGGGACGTAGATGTCGACGGGCACGATCTTGTCCACGCCCTGGATCAGCGCGTAGTTGTTGAACACGCCGCTGCACGATGCGCAGTCGCCCATGGCGATGACCCACTTGGGCTCTGGCATCTGGTCGTAGACCTCACGTAGCACGGGCGCCATTTTTTGCGACACCCGGCCGGCGACGATCATCAGGTCTGCCTGACGGGGCGAGGCGCGAAAAAGCTCCGAGCCGAAACGAGCCATATCGAACCGCGAGGCGCCGGCGGCCATCATCTCGATGGCGCAGCAGGCCAGGCCGAAGGTCAGCGGCCAGACGGACGATTCGCGGGCCCAGTCTTCGAGTCGTGACAGGATGTAGCCAGGGGCGCCCGTTTTCTGAGCTTCAGAGTCACTGCTTGGGGTCATTGCCATTCCAGTGCGCCACGGGCGCGGGCATAGATGTAGCCGACACCGAGCACGACGAAGAAGCTGAGTACGGCCACGATGCCGGTCCACTGCAAGTCGCGCAAAATGACCGCCCACGGATAAAAGAAGAGTGCTTCCACATCGAAGATCAGGAAGAGCATGCCGACCAGAGCAAAACGCACCGGCCAGCGCGTCTGCGTCGAGATTGGCTCGGAGACACCACTTTCATATGGCCGCCCTTTGGCATCGCTGGGCACGCTGGGCGACAGCCGCCCTGTCACCAGCAGCAGGGCGGCGACCAGCAGGACGGCAATCGCGAGATAGGTGACAAGCGGTGGCGGCGCCATAAGTAACACGACGGTGCGAACCTGCGCAGCGCCGCGCCGGGAGAAGTGCCTTCAGTATAGAGCACACAGACCGTGACTCAGGCAAACCAGCGTTTTCCAGTACGCTGTGGTGAATTCCCGCGAAGAGGCGGAGGAGGCGGCCATGAAAGTCGGCGAGATCATGACGCCGAATGTAATCAGCGTTCTCGAGGGTGCCCCGCTGCGCGATGTGGCGCGCTTGCTCGATCGACACCGCATCAGCGGCGTGCCCGTATGCGATGAGGCCGGGCATATGGTCGGCCTCATAAGCGAGTACGACCTGATTGCCAAGGAAGAAGCGCACACCGTCGGCGACGCCATGACGCGCGATGTCATCAGCGTTATGGAAGACACCAGCGTTGATGAGGTGCGCTTCCTGCTGGTCAATCGCAGAATCAAGCGGGTACCAGTCCTGCGCGGACTCAAGCTTGTTGGCATCGTCAGTCGCGCCGACCTGGTCCGTGAGATCGCGCTGACCTGGGTGTGCCAGGTCTGTGGCGACCACGAGCGCGGCCGCAATCCACCAGACCAGTGTCCGAAATGCGGCACGCCGAGTGGTTTCGAGCCGACCGTATCGCCGCCCGTCGGCGAGGGTGCCGAGGTTCCCAGCCGCACGTGTCCGACGTGCGGCCAGGAGCTTCCAGCCTGAGATAAGGTGAAGGGCGGAATTACCGCTCCGCTAAAGGAACGAACTTGCGATCCCGCGGCCCGGTGTACTCGCCGCGGGGTCGAATCAAGCGGCCACCTTTCAGCTGCTCTTCGATGTGTGCCACGTAGCCGGCCGTTCGAGACGTGGCAAAGATGCTGGTGAACAGGTCGCTCGGAATGCCGAGCGCGTGGTACAGCCCAGCCGAGTAGTAGTCGACGTTCGGGTTCAATCCCAGCCCTTCGGCAGCTACGCCCCGAACGGTCTCTTGAATCTGGGCGATCCAGCCCTCGCCATGCAGTTCGGCGACTTCGCCGGCCAACTTCTGCAAGATGCGCGCGCGAGGGTCCCACGTCTTGTAAACGGCGTGGCCCATGCCCGGGAAGCGCAGCCCCGGTTTCGCTCGCTCGTCGCGGCTTGCTGACAGGTAGCGTTGCAGACGCTCCCGCGCCCACGGCTCGGCTTTCTCGGGTGAACCGACCTCTTCGATCATCTCGATGACGTCTTCGTTGGCCCCGCCGTGGCGTGGACCTTTGAGCGCGGCAAGCGCCGCCACGATCGAGCTGTGCAGGTCGACGTAGGTACCAGCGGCCACTCGTGCCGCGAAGCTCGAAGCATTGAATTCGTGCTCGGCATGCAGGGTAAACGCAACGTCCATGGCGTGCGCGGTGACGCTGTCTGGCTCTTTGCCGAACAGCATCCACAGGAAGTTGGACGCCGCCGGTAGATCGTCGCGCGGCGCGATAGGTTCCAGCCCCTGGCGGATGCGCGCTCGCGCCGTGACGATCGTCGGCACCTGACCGAGCAGTCGCTCGGCTTTGGCTCGCGTCGCCTGATAATCCATCGACTCCGAATCTGGGTCACTGTGCGACAGGAGGGACACACCGCTGCGCAAGGCGGCGAGAGGATGGGCACTCGGCGGGATCATCCGCAGATGCTCCAGCAGCACGTCGGGCACGCGTCGACCGCTCGTCAGCCGCTTGGTGAACGCCTCGAGCTGTTGCTTATTGGGCAGATCGCCTTCCCACAGCAGGTAGACGACTTCTTCAAACGTCGCATTCGCCGCAAGGTCTTCGATCTGGTAGCCGCGATAGATCAGCCGCCCCTCGATCCCGTCGATGGTGCAGATTGCTGTTGGCGCGGCGATGACATCTTTCAGTGAGCCAGCGGTCGCGGTGGCTGGCTTCTGTGTCTGAGCTGCGGTGGCAGACGTCATTGTGGGCCCCTCCTCTAGCTTCACACCATACGGCCTGGGCGGGCGTCCGTCCTTTCAACCCGCTGCCACTTCTCATTCAGGCCTCCGTTTCAGGCTGTGCTATCGGTGCTGGACGGATAGGGGCGGGGTTGAGCCTGGGTCGTGAGACAATGCCCGCACATGGATGCGGCGTTCGCCGACAGCGTCCGCGAGTTGCTGACCGCGCTCGCTGCCGGGTCAGAGGTCAACCCGCCCGCCGGCGGCGGTTTGACGCGCGTCTTGCGCCTGACCGGGGCGCCGAGCCAGCGCGTCGCCGTCGAGATGCTGGTCGACCGTTGGTTTCACGCGGTGCCGCCGCAGATAGCCGGTGATGGCACTGAGCCGCTGCTGAATCGACCCGAACTTGGCGAATCTGAAAAGCTGCACGCAACCTTGCGCCAACACGTCGTCGGCCAGCGCCGCTGGCAGGAGCTGTCGAGCAACGAATCGACGTTTTACCGCTATCGCCGGGCAGCCATTGGCGCCTTCACCGACCACCTGTGGTCAGAGATCGTCGAGCGGCCGCTCCCATCGAACCGGCCATTGCCTGAGTACACGCGGTTCATCGGACGAGAGCGCGAAGTCGCGACACTGCTGCGCTGGCTTGGCGAGCCAGGCGGAACGACGGTCGGCATCGAGGGCCCGGGCGGATCCGGCAAGACGGCGCTGCTGCACGCGGTGGCAGACGTGTGCGAGATGGCCGCTCGTTCCTGGCAGCCAATGGTCGTCCCGACGGACGGCGTGAGGGTGCCGTTGTACGACGCCCTGGTCTGGGTGGCGTGTAGCGACGGCAGCGGTCTAGCGACCTTGCTCGAGGCCGTCGCCCGCACGCTCGACTATCCAGGCCTGCTGGCCCGCACGGTCGAAGATCGCCGCCAGGCAGTGCGCGACTTGCTCACTCGCCGCTCGGTCCTGCTGCTTGTCGATGACGTTGATCGTGGCGATGCCGCCGTCCTGACGTTCCTGGCTGATCTGCCGCGCCGCAGTCGGGCCCTCGTCGCTGGGCGGCGTCGCTTGCCGAGCGAGGTGCGAGCGTTGCTGCCCGATCCGCTCGGCGCTGCCGCCGTACGTGAGCTCCTGCTTGCTGAAGCCGAACGACAGGGGGCCCCCGAAATGGGCCGCGCGCTCGCCGAAGTGGGCGATGTGACGGCCAGCCCCCTCGCCGCCGCGGCGCGCTACCCTCTGCTCGCCGGGTGGGCTGTCGGTCAGCTGCGGCGCGGCCAAACGGTCGAGCGCGTCCGAGAACGGCTCGCGCGCGCCGAAGGCGAGGTCTTCGGCGAGATGTTCGCCGCGTCGGTCGCCGACCTGGCGCCAGGGGCACGTAATTTGCTGGCGACGCTGCCGTTGCTCGCTGCACCAACGGACCGCGCGACACTACTCGCTGCCGGCGGCGAGTCAGCCGAAGTCGCCCTGGACGACCTGCTCGAGACGTCGCTGCTGGAGTCGAGTGGACCGCCGACCGATCATGCTCGCCGCTACGAGCTGCACGCGGTAACGCGCAGTTTTGTCCGCGCCCATTTGCCGCTGGACCCGACACCGGAACGGCGCGCGGTTGCTCGGCTCGCTGAGCACTTTGCCGCGCTGGCTGAATCGTGGGGTGGGGCAGCCCCGAATTGGCGTTCCTTCGGCCGCCTCGAGCGCGAGCTGCCGAACATCATGGGCATTGTTGAGGCCAGCAGCGGCCACGCTCGAGAGCGCACCACCGACCCGCCGGGGGCCGCCTTCGACCAGGCCATCCTGCACCTGGCGTACGGACTCCGCAATGTCTTCTCGCTCGGCGGCGCGTGGTCTGAGGGCCTGGTGCTCTTTCACCGTGCGATCGAAGCCGCCGAACGCCTGGGTGACGCACGCGGTACCGGCTGGAACCTCTACCGCCTCGGTGTTTTGCATTACGAGCTTGGCACCGGCGGCTACGCCGAAGCGGCCCAACGGGCGCGCGAAGCTGTCGACAGCCTCGGCAAAGCTGGCGACTTGCGTGGTCGCGGGCACGCCTTGCGGTTGCTTGGTCGATCAACCCGCGCACGCGGCAACGTCATGGACGCCGAGCGGCTGCTGATGGAAGCCGAAACCCTGCTGGCCGAACACGGTCACGGCGATGATGTGGCCATCGTGCGGGCCAGCCGAGCGGATTTGCTGCGCCGGGCCGGTCATTTCGGGCAGGCTTCAAGCATGTATGGCGACGTGCTAGCGATGGGTCTCGAAGATCCGGTGACCGAAGCAAATGTACGTAAGGATCTGGGTGAGATCGCGCTGGCCGAAGACGACCTGGAGGCGGCCCTGACCGCTTTTGAAGCGGCCGAGGCTCTGGCCGCACCGGCAGGTGCGCGAGCCATCGTCGCTCACTGCCGCCTCGGACAGGCCCGTGTTGCCCAGAGACGCGGTGACCTGGCCTACGCAGCCACGTGCGCCGACGTCGCGGCTGACCTGTTCGAACGCCTTGGCGATCTGGACCGAGCTTACGAAGCGCGCCTCGTCCTGGCCTGACAGTGCGTATCGCCCAGGTCGCACCGCCACTCGAATCCGTACCGCCGGCCCGCTACGGCGGCACTGAGCGCGTCGTCGCCACGCTCACCGAAGAGCTCGTCCGACGCGGTCATGACGTCACGCTGTTTGCGTCTGGCGACTCGCAAACGTCTGCCCAACTGATCCCGCTGGTCGACAAAGCGGTCTGGCACCACCGGCCGCCCTATCGTGACTTTGGGCCCTTCCTATCGTTGGCCCTGGGCCGTCTGCTCCGTGAAGCGGACGCGCGCGAATTCGACGTGGTGCACAGCCACCTGGACCACTTCGGCTTCGCCGCGGCGCGGGCGTTGCACGCGCCGACACTGACGACGCTCCACGGACGTATCGACCTGCCCGAGCTGCAGCCAGTGTTCGACGAGTACCGTGAGGTGCCGCTGGTCTCGATCAGCAACGCGCAGCGGCAGCCGATCCCCGACGCCAACTGGATGGCGACCGTCTATCACGGCATCGATCTGGAGGACTTCACGTTCTCTCCGCAACCAGGCCGCTATCTGGCTTTTCTGGGCCGCATCTCATCCGAAAAGGGCGTCGCCGCGGCCATTCGTATCGCCAGTGCCGCGGGCATGCCTATCCGCATCGCCGCGCGGCTGCCGCTGCCGCATCTCGAAGACCCGAACGTCCGCCGCGATTGGACGTACTACCAACAGGAAGTGCAGCCACTGTTGCAGGGTCCAGACGTGGAACTGATTGGCCAGGTCGGCGGACGACAAAAGGATGAGTTCCTGCGTAACGCCGCGGCGCTGCTCTTCCCCATCTCGTGGCCAGAGCCATTTGGCCTCGTCATGCCCGAAGCGTTGGCGTGCGGCACACCTGTCCTGGCGCTTCGTGCAGGTAGCGTGCCCGAGATAATTACCGACGGCCTTACGGGGTTCGTGCGCGATACTGAGGAAGCGTTGGTTGAAGCGGTCGGGCGGATCGCGACGCTTGATCGCGCAGCCTGCCGTGCCGAGGCGGAGAGACGCTTCTCCGCGACGTCCATGACTGACTGCTACGAAGCCGTCTACGCCCAGCTCGTCAACGCCTGAGCCCAACCGCGCCGCGACCTTCGCTCCACCGGGTCGCTACCAGGCGGCGCTTGACTTGGCCGCAAGAGGCATGGCAACAGTTCATTCCGCTCCGACACAGATCGACACACTCGCGCTCGAACGCGTGCTGTGTGATCTCGGTCGTGTGCCCCGCCTGGCCGATCTGGGCCACAACGGACCATTGCTGGCGTCAGCCGGCGTCAACAGCCTGTTTCATTGCCTCTTCGGCCGAGATTCGATCCGCATGGCGATGGATTTGCTCGACGATTTTCCCGCCGTCGCCCGCGCGACAATCCTCGAGCTAGCCAGGCTGCAAGGCCTCATCGATAACCCACGAGCGGAAGAAGAGCCCGGCCGCATCATCCACGAGCACCGTGCCCCGGACGATCCTCAGGCGCTGCGGCTGTCCGAGACTGGCTGGGACTTCCCGTATTTCGGCGCAGTCGATACGACTCCGCAGTGGATCAACCTGCTGGGCGCCTACTGCGCTCGCCACGGCAGCGGTCTTTTGGACGAAACGCTCCACAATCGTTCGTGGGCGATCGTCACCGTACGCGACAGCCTGCTCGCGGCGCTGGTCTGGGTGGTCAGGCGGCTGGACGATGCCCGTGGCGGCGGTTTCGTATGGGTCCGCCGCGCGTCGCCGAACGGCATCCCGAACCAGGTTTGGGAGGACTCCTGCGACTCGTACTACCACGCCGATGGTCGCCTGTTGGACAGCTCGCTACCCTGGGCGCCCGTCGCCGTGCAAGGCTACGCCTTCGATGCGCTATTGGCCGCCGCAGACCTTCTCGAAGCCGCACCAGGACCGTTGCCGATTGACCCGACCCTGCTGCGCCAGCGCGCTTTGACCCTGCGCCAGAAGGTGTTGCGCGACTTCTGGCTACCCGACCTGGGGACATTTGCCCAGGCGCTGACGGTCGACGCCGACGGCCGCCTCGAGCCCGCCCGTGTCGTCGCCTCGAGCGCCGGCCACCTGTTGAACAGTCGTTTGTTGGACGGCGCCGACACGGCTCCTTACCGCATACGCTTGATCAAGCGCCTAACTGCCTCCGACCTGGTCTGCGGTGCGGGCATTCGCACCAAGTCGACGTTGGCACCGCGTTTCCGCGCGGGCGCCTATCACAACGGCTCGAGCTGGCCCATGGACACCGGGGTCATCGCCGAAGGCTTGCGACGGCATGGGGCACAGCGCGCCGCCGACGATCTCGAGCGGCGCATCCTGGACAGCTGCCAGAAACTCAGCGGTTTTCCGGAGTTTTTTCGGGGCGAGATCGAGGGCCCCGTGAGAATCAATACCGAGATCGTCGATGCCGTGGTCGATGGTCAGCTCAATCGACTCGAGCAGCCTCCTCAAGCCAATCAGGGCTGGACCGCGACACGCGTTTGGCGCATTCTCCACAAGCACCCGCTGCGCCACCCGGCTTAGCTGAAGGCTGCCGGTGTACCCTTCGCCACTACCGTGAGGCCGTCGGAC